>CAYLZA010000337.1:0-4321 GCA_964387575.1 uncultured Spirochaetales bacterium
CGGCTTCCAGACGATCGACGTCTATTGCTACCGCTTCCCTCGCACATGTTTCCCCCCGGCGACCGTCGCCCTGGCTCCTGCGCGGTAGTTACCGACGGCTTCGGTAGTCATGAGCGCGCGGTCGTAGATCCGTATCAGATAGACCGCGCCTGAAAATCCGGGGGCGATTCTCATGTTCTCCGCACCGTCGATCCGGGTGAGGTCCGGACTGAATCTTCCCCACCCGAACTGTCGCGAATCGCCGCCGTCCTGCAATCGCCCGTCTACGATGAAGCGGATGATCTTCGGCCCCCCGTCGATAACCGCAACGAGATGATGCGTATCTCCGGTGCTCACGATATCCCGATCGAGGTCCCAAAATCCCCGGGTCTGTCCGTCCGAAAACACCAGCTCGATCAAACCGCGCGCGCCGACCTTGAGCTCGAGACCGCGATCGTCCTCATCCATCCAGGTGACGATCGTTTCACCCGGGTTGAACGAATCGATCCTGAAGCGGACTTCGAGAGATATACCGATGCGATTGTCCTTCCCACCGTAGTCGGCACGCGAGGTATCACGTTCACGAAACACCGGGAGCGTGGGCATCTCGAGCTCACGGGGCATCGGTTTCTCCGCACCGCTCTGTTCGAGAATGCACCCGGTGCGAGCCGGGCTCGAGATATCGGGCCAGGAAAAAAGCGTTTCGAGAAAATCTCCATCAATCAAGTGAATCCGCGCTTTATCCTTCTGTGTTTCCGACAGATAGAAATCCCCATCCTGCTCCACGAGATCGGGATAACTCATTCTGATAATCGTATCATCGTCGTAGAGCGCGATCTCCGGTTCCGACCACCTGATGTCGAGCCCGCCGGACGTTTTGGTTTCCACTCCCGCCGAAAGCCAGACCGGATTCCGGTTCTCATACGCATATCCGGCCCCGTACCGTTTCATACCTTCAGGGATAAACCGCCCACCGTGATTGTGAAACCAGTAGAGAAACCTCCCGTCGCCGCAACGCCAGAGGAAGCTCGCCGCTCGCGGGTGCTTTACCATCCGCCCCTCGGCAAATCTGAGATACGTCGGTTGCGACCAGGTGTGCCCGCCGTCCCTACTCAGGGCGTGCGCCGGATAGCCGTCGATTGTGCGATACACCGAGTAGATCGTCCCGTCGCTCAACTCTGCGTAAGAGTGTTCTTCCGATATCGGACCACCCCCGCGAGGAGCGCGCAGACCGACGTCGCCGTCGGGGAGCGTTTCCCACTCGATTTTCTCCGGATCGTTTTCGGTGAGGATATTCGTGCTCTTGAGCAGCACTCCTTCGGAGCTCGTAAAAAACCCGGCACCGAAACCGCCGACTTTGTGGAGCGAGCAGTAAGCGGCTTCCTTCGTAACGAGCGGACGCCCGACGTTCCAGAAGAATCTGATTCTGCCTTTATAGATATTTTTCCTGTCGATCTCGAACTCCCGGACCGGAATCTCGTATCGGTTTTCAGACCAGGTCTTGCCGTGATCATCGGAATAGCGAAATACATAGTGACCAAGTGAATCAACGCGGGTGCATTTTCCTCCCGGAAACACCTTCTCGTCTCCGTCCACCTCTCGAATATCGTCGGCGTTATAGTTGTAGAGACAGTAGATTCTCCCGGTCGGTACCTTGAGTAGTACCGAATAAGAAGCCTCGGGACCATCCGCCGGCTCGAGGGGAATCGGGGATTCCCAGCTTTCACCTCGATCGGTCGATCTGATGCAGACTACATGCTGTCCCTGTGCACCTTCGCTCCCGCTTCCGGTGGTCATCGTGCACAGCCACGCCCGGTCGTTCGTTTTTACGATATACGGCTGATCGCTGTAATGCTCCGAGGGAATTTCTCTGCCGTTGGCGATGTGCCTCGGGTCGGGAACCGTCATCTAAAACCGAGTCCGGGCATGCCCATACCCCACTCGTCATCGATGGTGCCCCGGTCGCTCTCCACCGACTCGAACCAGCTCATGAGCTTTCGCTCGAGCTGCGCCGCCCGTTCGGGTTCGCTGCCGTGGAGATCGTTCTGCTCGAGCGGATCCTCGGCGATATTGTAGAGCTGTGGATCAGGTATTTTCAGATTGCTTCGATCGAGCTGCGGTTCGGGAACGAGCCCCTGCATGATGAAGTGCTCGGGACCGAACATCGAAACCCACAACCATCGAAGATACACCTCGGGTACTTCCATCGCCTCGGGAATCCGGGGACGGATTAGTTTCCAGTCGCCGTCGCGGATCGCCGCATTGCACTCGATCATCGGATCGTACCGATTCCACTGCCAGCATCGAACCGGATCGCTCTCGGGTTCTTCCCCTCTGATGATCGGTACGACGCTCCTTCCGTCGATCGGAAGATTATCTTCGGGAACCGAAAGCCCCGCGAGCTCGAGAAGCGTCGGGTACCAGTCGCAGAAATGCACCATATCGTTTACTTCCACGCCCCGAGGAAGACCGTCGGGCCACCGAATCATCATCGGAACGCGAATCCCCCCTTCGTATACCGTCCCTTTCGCACCGTTGAAGTTACAGTTGAACCGGTCGAGCTTTCCTTCGCCGGTCCCGCCGAACTGCGGCCCGTTGTCGCTCGAGAAAAAGACAATCGTATTGTCGTCGATGCCGAGCTCCTCGAGCAGATCGAGCACTCTCCCGATTCCCCGATCCATTCTGCGAAGCATTCCGTAGAGCGTGCTCACCGCCTTGTTGAACTTTCCGGTTCGCACGAAAGGATCCACATCCTCAACCGGCGCCTGCAGCGGGGTGTGCGGAGCGTTGTACGTGAGATGCAGAAAGAACGGCTCCCGTTGATGACGTCGAACAAAACCGATCGCCTCATCGGTCCACACATCGGTCAGATACCTTCCGTCCGAATACTCGACCGTGTCGTTTCGCTCGATCCGCCATCGATAGTAGTCGTGCATACCACCGCGAAAACAGACCGCCTCGTCAAACCCACGCTTATTCGGATGATACCGTTTGTCATAGGCACCGAGGTGCCACTTACCGACAAGCCCCGTCGCATAACCGGCACTCTTGAACCGGTCGGCGAGCGTTCGTTCCCTGAGCGCAAGCCGCTCCAGACCGTGCCATTCGAGCGTATCGATCGACCCGGTGCGGTGTGGGTACCGCCCGGTCAAAAACGCCGCGCGTGATGGATTGCACACGGGAGATGCGGTGTAGCTCTGGGTAAAACAGACCGACTCGTCGATGAGCTTGTCGAGACGAGGGGTAGAGGAACGGCCGTCGTTGAACCGGCTGAAATCCCCATATCCCATGTCGTCTGCGAGAATCGCGATGACGTTCGGTTGTTTGCTCATCGTACGACGCGGGCTCCTCCGCCGGCCATGATCTTTTCGACCTCGGCAACGGTTGCCATCGATGTATCTCCTGGTGTGGTCATTGCGAGTGCGCCATGAGCGGCACCATAATCGACTGCTTTCTGCGGATCGTCGGTCGTGAGAAATCCATAGATCAGCCCCGAAGCAAAGCTGTCGCCGCCGCCGACGCGGTCGTAGATATCGAGGTTTTCACGCATCGGCGCCTCGTAAAAATCGCCGTCGGCCCAGCAGATCGCTCCCCAGTCGTTTACATTCGCCGTCTTTACACCTCGCAGCGTTGTCGCGATCACCTTGAAGTTCGGATATTCACCGACTGCGCGCTCGATCATCTTTTTGTACCCGCTGATATCGAGCTCTTTGAGATCCTCGTCAACGCCTTCTACCTCGAATCCAAGACACGCGGTAAAATCTTCCTCGTTTCCGAGCATTACATCCACGTACTTCGCCAGGCTTCGGTTTACTTCCTGCGCCTTCTCCTTACCGCCGATCGCCTTCCAGAGCGAACCACGGTAGTTCAGATCGTAGGATATGATCGTGCCGTTTTTCCGTGCAGAATCCATCGCTTCCTCGAGGACGCCCGGTGTGGTTTCGGAAAGTGCCGCATAGATACCGCCGGTGTGAAACCAGCGAACACCATCTTTCCCGAAAATCCGGTCCCAATCGATATCGCCCTTCTTGAGCTGACTCGCCGCCGAATTCCCTCGGTCGGATGTACCGAGGGCGGCGCGGATCCCGAATCCTTTCTCGGTAAAGTTCAATCCGTTTCGCACGGTCCGGCCGACTCCGTCGTACGGAACCCATCGGATATACGAGGTGTCCACCCCGCCCTGCATGATAAAGTCTTCGACGAGATGTCCGACTTCGTTGTCGGCAAACGCGGTAATCGTCGCGGTGCTGAGCCCGAAACATTTACGAAGCGCCCGGGTTACGTTGTACTCGCCGCCGCCCTCCCACACGCGAAACGATCGGGTGGTTCTGACCCGTCCGTC
>CAYLZA010000338.1:0-1801 GCA_964387575.1 uncultured Spirochaetales bacterium
CCGTTTAAAGCCGGAGAGCTCGTTTCGGCGGTCCGCCGGACGCTGGAGTCCGACTAATAGCCCACATCCCAATCGGGTTCTATCTTCGCCGCCGAAGCTTCAGAGACATTCACATCGGTCGGTAACGTCTGAAGCAGCGATCCCGGGACTTTCGGGGTAACCGGCCCGTGCAGACAGAGCCGCGTTACGAGCCGCTGCCACGAAACATGAGTTCCCCGTGTCGTCAGCGCGTGGGTGTCGAGCCTGTACCGTGCCGCTATTGCCTCGGCAGGACCGATCGTAGCGGCTTTCGGAGGCACTGCGGCCAGATCTCCGCTTGCACCGAAGCTGCCATGGAGAGAGTTCTGGGCGATGGTAAATGGACTCAATGTGACGATCCGGGTACCGAGCTGCTTCCACTCTTCGAGATCCATATCGAACTCGGGAGCATCGGGCTCGATAAACGCCAGATGGCCGGTCCATCCGGGTCCGAAAAACGCCGCATCGGCACCTCCGAGATCTTCGATGAGCTTGCCGTAGTGATCTATGTTTTCATTTGTCGGTCCGGTTATCTGTTTCTCGGGCGGTCTCAAATCAGGATCGATCTGCTTGTAGAGATAGTTCTTTGTCGATCTCAAAAATCCCTGAGGATATGATTCCGGCGCTATGTTCCCGTCCTGATCCGCATACTCATCCATATTGAATGTATGCAGATGGCTGCAATCGACACGAAAGGTATTTATCAGATGCGCAACCTTGATATATCCGTGATTCGGATTCGGTGTTATAAGGACGCACTTACGACCTTCCTGCCGGGCGGTGTAGATCAGGTGAAAGATTTTCGTTACAAACAAGTGCTCGACCATGTCGTTCTTGACCACCTGAATTCGAAATTCGGGATTCGAATGGCTGGTGATCTCGTCGGGTCCAATGCGTCGAACACGATCGAGAATTTCCTTGTCGCGAAACGGAACAAAATCCGCCGGTTCAAAACTAAATTCTGTACTCATAATTTTCCCATCCTATACCATAGGCACAATTGATTCTACAAAATCAGAAGCGAAAGGCTTGCCTAACGTACCCGATTCGGGTCAAATTTGCCGGACTATGTCGACTCATCGCTTCGCCCCATCGGTGCCGTGGGTATTGTTTCTGATGCTCATGGTTTTTTTTGGGATATTTCCGCGTCTCCTGTTGTCACCGCTTCTTTTGAGAATCGCATCCGATCTTTCTATCGGATTTGATGCGGCCTCCAGCTTTTTCTTATCTGCATCTCTTGGATTTATCATCGGCCTCCTTACTTCGGGCTTCGTATCACAGCGTCTCACCCACCGGTGGACCGTGGCATTGTCGGTGGGCGTTGGTGGAACGATGATGATCGTGTTGAGCCGCGTCCACTCGGTGGTTTCGTTTCATGCAGTCCTGGCGCTGATGAGTTGGGCAAACGGGCTCTACCCGGGATCTGGAATCGCCTCGGTTACGACCATCGTCCCCGATGCGCACCGGGGGAAGGCGCTCGCGATTCACGAATCGGGGCCCAACCTTGCGTTTATCACCGCACCGATTATCGCCGCTTTGCTTGCACCTTCGGTCGGCTGGCGCGGCGTTATGATGATCGTAGGAAGCGCTGCAATCGTTTCGGCTGTTTTGTTCGCGATTTTCGGACGCGCAAACAAGGATCCGGGAGAGCCGCCGCATTTCGAAAACGTTGCAATCATCGCCAGGAACCGTTCGTTCTGGGTTGTTTCGTTTCTCTTTGTGGTTGCCGCAACTGCTGCAATAGGTGTCTATTCGGTGCTCCCTACGTATCTAATCGTCGACC
>CAYLZA010000338.1:1811-4316 GCA_964387575.1 uncultured Spirochaetales bacterium
GGTCTCGATGAGGGATTCGTGAACACGCTCATCGGCACATCGCGGATAATCGCATTTGTCGCAATTCTCTCGGCCGGCACGCTCGCGGATAAATTCGGATTCAAAGCCGTGGTCATCGTCGTTATAGCTATTACCGGCGCGGTTACCTTTCTTATCGGTGCCACGAGCGGCGTACCCCTGCTCGTAAGCGTATTTCTTCAACCGATGATCGTAGGTGCGTTTTTTCCCGTAGGATTGAGCGCACTGACCGACGTAGCAGCACCGAAACTGCGTAATCTCGCGATCGCCCTTGCCATTCCAATGGCGAACCTCGTCGGCGGGGGAATTGCGCCACCGGTTCTCTCGGCCGCGGGAGCTGCCGGAGGGTTCAGAATGGGATTCATGATACTCGGTGTGATCATTCTCGGGAGTATCGGTTCACTCGCGCTTCTCAAGAAAGAACGCTGAGGCGTTCCAGAGCACCGCACCTGGATGCATCACATGATCGACTATATCCTCTACGGGAATATCTTCGAGCATCTCGCCCTTTTGGAAAAACTTGTCTATACCGAAATGCCCGAGGCTGAAACGTGAATCCGGATCCTTCCGCAACACATCGAGCACTTCCTCTATAGGCGGCATGGTGTACGAAAACGGGACGCATTCGCCGGTCATGAGAAAATTGTGGATTCCACTCCAGTGGGGTTTGAATTGCTGTTTCGCGTTTGGACGTGTTCGTCTGAGCCTGGATCTTCCCTATATGCTCGGGTAATCCTTCACCATGAGATATTGTGCCGGTTCGTCTTCTTCGATTGCAGGGAATCGTCCACCGGCTTCGAGAAATCGATTGTCCTCGTCGTCATCGTTCACCACGGAGACCTCGCCGGCGAGTACCGGCCCGCCTTCCGCCCAGAAATCGTGATAACATTTCGATTCAAGCGTTATACTTTCTCCCGGCGAAAGCCGTACCGTATCTCCCGCCGCCACGATACGCTCTATCGAATCAACCCGAACCGTTACATCGGAATCCGCGAGTTGCTCGGTTTCATCGGCGTTGAAAAGTCGCACGACCAGCGTACCTCCCCCGCGGTTTATGATGTCTTCGGTTTTTGCCCAGTGAAAATGTAGCGGTGTTACCTGATCGATTCCGACCGCCATGATTTTTTCACAGTAGAGCATCCCCCTGCCCTTTTTCAGATCCTCGAGCGAGCCGTTGCGGAGTGTGAACACCGAGAGACCGATGGAATCGAAATTCCCCCGACCAAAATCGGTAACATCCCATCCAAGCCCCCGTTCGATAATCGGTCTGACCTCCGGTCCCTTTTGTGACCACATCTGCGGAGTCCAGTGCGCAAACGGGGGAAGCTTGAACGAATAATCGCTCAACATCCCGTCAAAATCACGAATAATAGAGTTTATCCTCGAACGTTTCAAGCTCGGCCTCCTTTTGATTCGAATTGCTCGACCATTCCATATTCCCGTAGTATCATTACATACAAGCCTACTGAGGAGCAATGTTATTGATTCTGAGAAAGTTGAAGTCCTCGTTGCAGACGACGATCCGATAGTTCTCGAACGGCTCGAGACGAATCTCGAAAGCTGGAACTACTCCGTCAGCACCGTCGATAACGGAAAGGATGCGTTGAACGTCCTCACGGGGCGCGAGCATCCGCATATAGCAATACTCAACTGGATGATGCCCGGATTATCGGGGACCGACGTGTGTAGACGTATACGCGCCCAGAAACCCGACGTGCCGCTTTACATTATCATTCATACCGCACGAACCGATCGGGAAGATCTCATCGAAGGTCTTGATTCGGGCGCCGACGACTATATTTTCAAGCCGTTTGATGGGGCCGTCCTCAAAGCACGTGTTGCGGTGGGGAAGCGATATATCGAGGCACAGCGGCGGATCGAGCGGAACGAAAAACTCGAAGGTGCGCTGGAGATGGCCGGCGCAGTGTGTCACGAGCTCAATCAACCGCTCCAGATAGTCCTCGGCTATGCGGAGCTTCTCGTATCGGAGCTCAACGAATCACATCCGGCACATCAGATGGCGGTGCAGATCAAAAACACAACCAAGACAATGGGCGATCTGACACGACGATTAATGAAGATAACAAAATATAAAACGAAGACATATCTGGCCGGACGCAGCACGATCTTTGATCTGAGCGAGTCGGATGAAGAGTATAACGGCACTCGAGATCCAACTCAAACATAATACGCGGAGCCGATAATCCGATGGCGATTTTTCACGCGGTTACCGGATATGGTCGACTCTACGAGCTCTACGCGTGCCGGGAGGCGGCAGCCGACAGGCGGTTTGAGCTCGACACCGTATCATCCTTGCGCATACTGGTGCTCCATCCAGGTTTCATACATTTTCTCTGCAATACTCATGGTATCCTCATTGTCCACGTCGAGCACCGCACCTCCATATGTGGTGAATACCGCCTGAACACGGATGCCCAACACGTTTCCGATATAGTGAAGAGTCAGGTCCAACCGGTTCTTACTTCT
>CAYLZA010000339.1:0-4308 GCA_964387575.1 uncultured Spirochaetales bacterium
AGCGATCCCGCATCGAGCGGAATACCGATGACCGGCTTTTTAACCTGAGATGCCACTACACCGGGAAGGGCCGCCGATAACCCCGCGGCGGTCAGAATAACGGTGAAATCGTCGCTGTGTTGATCGAGAAAGCTCAACAGCTGAGGTAGATTACGATGCGCCGATATCACCTCGAGCTGATATGAGAGCCCCTTCTCTTCAATGAGATCGATTCCCGGTTGAGCTCTCTCTCTGTCCGAGTCCGATCCGAGAATAAACAAGATATCCTTCACTGTTTCCCCCGTATTCAGTGGTTATGCGTTCTATCGGGATTCGTCCGATTGCGTATCCTCGACGAGAAACTTCTTTCCGATGTCGTGTCGGAACCATGCCCCTTCGAAAACGACGCCCGGGACCGCTTCGTACGCTCGCTTATTCGCGCTCAGGATCGTCGGTCCGATACCGACTACGGTAAAGCATCTGCCGCCGCCGGTAACGAGACGTCCCGTTGCATCGATACTGGTTGATGCGTGAAAAACGATTTGCTGTCGACCGATGTTCTTCGGAAGCGATTCTACACGGATTCCTTTTTTGTAACGCTCCGGATATCCCTGACTCGCAACTACCACCCCTACGGTAAAATCACCCGACATGTGAAGCGGAAACGACTCAATAGTAGAGTCGAGCATCGCCTCACAGACGTTGACGAAATCGGATTGTATAAGCGGAAGCAGTACCTGAGTCTCGGGATCTCCGAGCCTGACGTTATATTCGAGCAAGCGAGGTCCGTCCTTGGTTATCATCAGACCAAAGTAGAGGATCCCCCGGTAGGTCAATCCCTCTTCCTTCATTCCTTCAAACGTAGGACGGACGATCAACCGCTCTATTTCGTCTGAAAGCTTTTTCGACACCGGAGGAACCGGACAGATCGCCCCCATTCCCCCGGTGTTTGCGCCGATGTCATGCTCTCCCGCCTTCTTGAAATCGGCACACGGTGGCATAAGCAGATACCCGTTTCCGTCGGTTAGCGCGAATACCGATATCTCCCATCCCTTTAGATATTCCTCGACGAGCAGCTTGTCGGATTCCAGGATCGAGCTTCCGAATTGTATCAGCTCCGATTTGTCGGAGGATTCGAGCACGCCTTTCCCGCCGGCGAGCCCGCTTTTCTTGATGACCAGATTCCCCTTTTTGGTCTCGATGTGTTTTTCGAATGACGGGATGTCCTCGAACTCGACCGCGGTCGCAGTCGGAATCCCGTGACGGTTCATGAACTCCTTGGCGAAGGTTTTACTCGATTCGAGTCTGGCCGCATCTCGAGCGGGGCCGATCACGGCGGTTTGCGTATCTTCGAGAATATCCACGAGCCCTGCGGCGAGCGGCGCTTCGGGACCGACGAACACGAGATCGATCCGGTTTTCCGAACAGAAGCGGGAGACGGCTTCCCCATCCGATGGATCGAGATCGGGGACGTTGTCTCCCAGATCGGCTGTGCCGGCATTCCCCGGCGAAATATAAAGCCCGCTTATTCTGTTGCTTTGAGAGAATTTCCACGTAATGGTGTGTTCCCGGGCGCCCGAGCCGAGTATGAGTACTCTCACGCGAACCTTCCTTCAACGGTATGCCCGTCGAGCAGCGATACGACGACCTCAGGATAGGTGGTATGCTCGAGCTCGTGTATTCGCGTCTCGATATCCTGCAAAGATTCATTTCCGGTACGTGTGAACGATACTTGTTTCAAGATCTCTCCCGTATCTGTGCCATGATCTACATAATGGATCGTTATCCCGAGCTTCCGGTCGTTGGACTCGAAACTCTCTCTGATACCGTGCCGGCCGGGATACTTCGGCAGTAGTGACGGATGTATGTTAACAATTTTTCTATGATATGTGTCAACAAATCGAGGCGTTAATAGCCGCATAAATCCGGCGAGCACGATCAGATTCGGCCCATACGCAGATAGGATCGATTCAATCTCCTCCTCTGCGGAGCGACGGTCTTTCCCTGCGTAGGAGACGTAGTGGTGCGGAACGCCGAGTTTGCGTGCCCGCTCGAAAACGTATGCGTCTCTCCGGTCGCATATCAGACAACACACGGTGTGCGGCGTTTTCTCGACGGCATGTACAATCGCTTCGAAATTCGACCCGTTTCCCGATGCCAGTATCGCCGCTTTTCCCATCGTTACGCCTCGCGAATTTCGCCGATTTCGTGAAGCTCGATTCCTGCTCCGTCGGCCGTCTCCGCCGTCCGGCCGAATCCTGCCTCACCGACAATCAACGCCATACCGATGCCGAGATTGAATACACGCCGCATCTCATGAGTTTCAACCGGACCCCGGCGGGCGATCTCCGCAAATACCTCGGGAACGGGCCAGTCATACGAGAGGACCGGTTTACACCCTTCGGGCACGACACGGCTGATATTTCCTTCGAGCCCGCCACCGGTGATATGCGCGGCGGCGAGGATCTCTCCGGTTTCGAACAATGTCCGCAGCTCTTTCACATAAATCTTTGTTGGTGTAAGAAGCTTCGGATACCACACGGTATCGTCGGGGCTGATAGCACGCCGGGCGAGTGAAAGACCGTTCGAGTGAACTCCGTTCGACGCCAGACCAACAATTTTGCACCCCGGGACGATCGCCTCACGTTTCGGCAAAAGAGCAGATTTTTCCGCCACGCCGACGGCGAACCCGGCCAGATCAAACGCATCGGCCTCATACATCCCGGGAAGCTCGGCGGTCTCTCCCCCCGAAAGCGTACATGCCGCTTGCTCACACCCGTCGACGATCCCGCGAATCACCGGTTCGAGTATCCTGCGATTGATCGTTCCGCAGGCGATATAATCGAGAAACGACACCGGATCAGCTCCGTGGACGATAAGATCGTTGACGCACATCGCCACCAGATCGATACCGACCGTATCGAATCGGCCGAGCTCCGCCGCGATGAGAAGCTTGGTTCCCACGCCGTCGGTTGTGTGCAGCACTACCGGATGTGTGTACCCGGTGGTGTCGAGCTCGAACCCTCCGGCGAATCCCCCGCTCAACGCAGCTATCGGTCCGCCGGCCTGGGCGTTTTTTGTGACATATCCTTTCACGGCGGGTGAATCGATCGATCGGATAAACGATGCAAAATCGTCTCCGCCGTTGATATGTACGCCGGAATCCGAATACGTAACTGCCGTCATTGGTTCTCCTTGTTCCGATCGCGCACCACCACCGGATATCGACCGCTGAAACACGCGAAACAGTAATCGTCGTCCTGTTCCACGGTGCGTTGGAGGCTTTCGAGGCTCAAGAATCGGACCGAGTCCGCGCCGATCTGTTCGGCGATTTGATCGGGATCGAGCGTGTTCGATATGAGCTCTTTTCTCGTCGGGATGTCGATCCCGAAGTAGCACGGCCACTTGAGCTCGGGAGAGCTGAGCCGCAGATGAACTTCTTTTGCCCCCGCATCACGAACGAGCTTTACCAGCGTGCTTGCGGTAGTACCACGTACGAGCGAATCATCGATGAGCACCACCCGCTTGTTGCTGATGACCGATCGTACCGGATGGAGCTTCATCCGTACGGCAAGCTCACGCTCGGCGGTCGTCGGAAGAATGAATGAACGCCCGGTGTAGTGGTTTCTCGTGAGTCCGAGCTCGAGCGGTATTCCGGCGGCTTCGGCGTAGCCGAGAGCGGCGCTGTTTCCCGAATCCGGGACCGGGACCGCGATATCCGCCTCTACGGGATCGTTTTCCGCAAGCGCGGCGCCGATTTTCTTTCGCATACGATGGACCGATTTGTCGAATACGACCGAATCGGGTCTGGCGAAGTAGATAAGCTCGAAAACGCAGAATGCGTGCTTCCGGGACGGGGAAAACCGTTCCGATCGTCTCCCGTTTTCGTCGACGACGATAAGCTCTCCCGGCTCCACCGCGCGATACTCGGGAACACCGAGCACATCGAGCGCACATGTTTCAGAGGCGACCACGGTCGATCCGTCCTTCTCACCGATGTACAGCGGTCTGAAACCATAGGGATCACGGATTGCATAGAGCGAATTTTCGTGAATCATCACCATGCTGAAGGCGCCTTCGAGCGCTTCGAGCGTTTCGAGCAACGCCTCGTGAAATGAAGGTTTTCTCGATCGTGCGATAAGATGGAGCATCAGCTCCGTATCCGACGTGCTCTGGAAAATCGAGCCTTCGTGAACGAGCTTATCCTTGAGCTCCCCTGTATTGGAGATATTACCGTTGTGACCAACCGCAATCTCGCCTTTATTGCAGGTTGCTACCACCGGTTGCGCATTTTCGAGCTTGTTTCCGCCGTGCGTCGAATAACGCACA
>CAYLZA010000340.1:0-4304 GCA_964387575.1 uncultured Spirochaetales bacterium
TGACGAGGACGTAATAGATCACCGCGGTCACCGCGAAATACTCGAAGATGCGATGTCACTCGAACATCTCGGGTCCCCACCCGACGTATCGACCCGATTCGTAACCACAGACTCCGGCGAAATCGTGTGCGTTATCTACGCCTATGATTTCCCGGGGCTTTTTTCTCTCGCCACCGGTCTGCTCGCAGCAACCGGATTCGACGTACGTTCAGGTGCGATCCACACATATGCCCGAAAAACCGAAGAATGGACGGAGCACAGGCGATCTCGAGGAAAATTCTACCAGATTCCGCACAAACGCGAGCTCCCGAGAAAAGTCATCGATCGCTTCGTCGGAACCCTCGACGATCCGGACGGATTTCCCGGATGGCGTACCCGTTTCAGAAACGGTCTGGACGCGGTATGGACCGAGCTGAGACTGGGCGGAGAGGAGGGAGCACGACGCACCCGACGGTTGGTATACGAGAAAGTTGCAAGCGTACTTGCAGAGGAAAACGTGGATACCGAGCGAGCGCTTCTTCCGGTTACTCTCTCAGTCGATCAACGGTCCGACGGCGGGACGCGATTGACGGTCGTTTCCGAGGATACTCCTTTCTTTCTCTTCTCGCTCGGAACCTCACTCACCCTCCACGAAGTTTCGATCGAAGCGGTCCGAATCAAAACGACGGGTAAACGGGTGGAGGACGAGCTGGATATCACCGGCGCCGACGGGTCTCCACTGACCGACGAAGAACGAATCAACCGCATCAAAACATCGGTGCTGCTCACAAAACAGTTTACGTACTTTCTCGGAACGGCGCCCGATCCATACACCGCGCTCATACGCTTCGAATCGCTGGCGGCCGATCTCTGTACTCAAAGCTCTACCGAATCGTGGCGGATGCTTCTCTCGAATCCCGAAATACTGCGGGACCTCGCGCAGCTGCTCGGTGCGAGTGATTTTTTATGGGAGGATTTCGTCAGACTCCAGTATGAGTCGATTCTACCGATGCTCGATCGAAGAACCAGGGAAAAACCGCTGAGCTACGAAAGCGAAGAGCTCGAAGGAGTCATTCGAACGTATGTGGAGCAAGCGGAAGGATTCGACGAGGCACAACGGCGACTCAATGAGATAAAAGACAGAGAAATCTATCTGATCGATCTCGATCACATTGTGAACCCGAAAAACGATTTCCTCTTTTTGAGTGATCGTCTTACCCGTCTTGCCGAAGCAGTCATAGCGATAGCGGTCGACCTCTCCTACCGAAGGCTCAAAGAACGTCACGGAGAACCGACCGGGTTTGCGGGTCTTCCCGCCGCGTATGCGGTGATGGGACTCGGGAAGCTCGGGGGAGCCGCGCTCGGGTACGCATCCGACATAGAGCTGTTGTTCCTCTATAGCGACAAAGGAACCACGAACGGTGATCAACCGATCGATAATGCGGAGTTCTTCGAGCGATGTTTCAGGACCGCCACACAGATGGTGGAGACCAAACGAGAAGGAATCTTTCATATAGATCTCAGGCTCCGTCCGTACGGAGCGAGCGGACCGCTCGCGGTGAGCATCGACACCTTCAGCGAATACTTCGGTGCGACGGGTCCGGCGCACAGCTATGAACGGTTGGCACTGGTTCGGATGCGAGCGATAGCAGGCGATGATGAGCTCGGCGGAAGAATCGAGCGTTTGCGCGATGAGATTATCTATTCGAGTGAAAGTATCGATCTTGTGGAGCTTCGTACTCTGCGCGAACGGCAATTGAAGGAGAAAACCGTCGCGGGAAAGCTCAACGCAAAGTTTTCGTCCGGAGGGCTCGTCGACCTCGAGTATACGGTTCAGATTATTCAGTGCAGATACGGAAAAGAGAACGTAAGATTACGAACACCTCGAATCCACGTTGCACTCTCGGAGCTTGTTCGGGCAGGGATGATGAGCAGAGATGAAGCCCAACGTCTCGTCGATGCGTATCATTTTCTGCGGCGGCTGATAAACGGGCTGCGGATGCTCCGTGGATCAGCCCGCGACCTGTTTCTTCCCGATCCTGGATCGGATGAATACACCCATCTTGCACGACGAATGGGGTATCGTATGCAAAAAGGGCTGCATGCGGCGACCGCGTTGCATCTCGAGTTTGAAACCAAAACCGCGGTCGTTCGCAGCTTTATCGAAACCCGTCTCGGAAGGGACTCGATACCGGGACCGCCCGTTGGAAATGCCGCCGATATCGTTTTGACCGACTCTCTGCCGGTTGCACTCGAACGCTCGATTCTGAGCTCGGCGGGGCTGAAAAACCACGAGCGGGCACTCAAAAATCTCCGTGCAATGCGAGGCGACGAGAATACCAGATCGCTCTTTGCCCGGCTCGCTGTCCTCGCTTGGGACTATCTGGCACAATTGCCCGATCCTGACATGGCGTTGAATAACTGGGAACGATTTACCAACGTACTCCCCGATCTCCATCGCCACTACACGCAACTCGTCGAGCAATCACTCAGACTCGAAATAAAACTCAAGATTTTTTCAGCCAGCCAGTTTCTATCAGACACACTGGTGAAAAACCCGAATTTTCTCGATTGGATAGCGGATCCCGTACGGCTTCACCGAGTTCGAAACAGACGCGAGCTGCAGACGGAGCTCACGGAAGCCGACGCCGCTGCCGACGCACATAGCGAAGGGTTCGGTCGAACCGGCGATTCGGACGAACAGTGGATGCATACCCTCAGGACAATACGTCGTCGCGAGACTCTGAGAATTGCGACGAGAGACGTCTGCCTCGGCGTGCCAATCGACGAAATCGTCAACGAGCTGACTATCGTCGCAGAATCGATCATCGAAGCCGTTCTCCGCCGGGCGTGGCGAATCCTGATTCCCGATCTCACTATCCGGGATGCCGGTTTCTGCATTTACGCTTTCGGTAAACTCGGCGGAGAAGAGTTGAACTACAGCTCTGACGTCGATTTGCTCGCATCGTACAACGGCGATTCACCGGTTTTCTCGGGAGCATCCGAACAACCGGAGCAACGCTTCGGTACCGTTGTGGAAGAGGTTCGTCGAGTACTTTCAGAGTATACGTCTAACGGATATGTATATCGGGTTGATTTGCGATTGAGACCATACGGCAGCGCCGGAGGTCTGGTTCATTCGGAAAATGCACTGATAGAATATTATGAAAACCAAGCAGCGCATTGGGAGCATCAGGCGCTCATCAAGCTTCGTCCTGTCGCCGGGGATGTCGAAACCGGTCGCGCATTTAAAGAACGAATAACACGATTACTCCGTCAGCCGTGGTCTGAAGAAGAGGTCATAGAATCGATTCGACACTTGCGTGGACTGGCTTCCGACCGTAGATCACCGATCGGAAGAGGAATCGATCTAAAAAACGGCAAAGGCGGGATTCGCGATATCGAGTTTCTGGCACAGGGACTTCAGCTCTTGTACGCACATGCGCGAGCTTCATTAATAGAGGAAAACAGCATAAAAGCAATCGACAGGTTACGAGAAGCAGGCATTCTAACAAACCAGGTTGCCGATACGTTATCGGACGATTACCGCTATATGAGAAAAATCGAGCATTTTCTTCAATTACTGGAAGATCGAAGTGTCCATGCACTTCCAACCGAACAATCCGAGCTTCAAGCACTCGCGAAACGGATCCTGGGCAAAAACGCGGACGCGGAAACGTTAACTCAGACTATCACCAATACAACATCGAGAGTACGTGATCTATTCGACGCGTATCTATCGAGCTAATCCGATTGCTGCCACACCGGTAATACTTTACCTGCGGATAGATCGAGAATCGTCGATCGCACAAACTCACATTGCGGTTCCGGTATATCCGCCTCAAGCTCGACTGCTTCGGCAAACTCGGTTCGCCTGATCGTCCCACCCGTCTCTTCGACAAGCATCATCACTCGTTCATATATCGCGTACGGCAGTGAGACCACCATACTGCGAGTAGCAACATATCGTATAACCGGTAGCTTCGCCACCGCAAGCTTGGTACTTTCGGCGTACGCCCTCGCAAGCCCTCCCGGCCCGAGCTTCGTACCGCCGAAATACCGAACGACAAAACACGCTACGTTCTTTGTGCCGCTACCACGAAGTACTTCCAGTATGGGTCTCCCGGCGGTTCCCTTCGGCTCTCCATCGTCGCTCATACCGAACACGGAACCGTCCTCGCCGATAAGAAACCCATACGCAACATGATTGCATCCGGGATGGTTCGAACGTTTTGCGTCCTGTACACGTTTTGCCGGATCAGGATCGTCGAACGGCTCTACATACCCGACAAAACGGGACTTCTTTATCGTCAGTTCCGACCGCG
>CAYLZA010000341.1:0-4304 GCA_964387575.1 uncultured Spirochaetales bacterium
GCCGATCGACGGGGTTTCGATATGAGATTCGTGATCGTCGTCAGCCGGATCGATTTCAACGGAATCGGACTTGTTCGGAGCGGCGACCGAATACGAGCGTGATTGTGCGGCGATCGTAACGGTGAAACACGTTCGTCCTTCCGGTTCCGATTCTACGGCTATCGAGCCACCCATCGCCTCAGCCGCCGTTTTTGCTATCGATAGCCCGATTCCGGTGCCGGGCTTATGCTCGTCGTGATTATTCTTCGACGAAACACCTCGTTCGAACACCCGATCGATCATATCTTCCGGTATATACGCACCGGTATTCGATATCCGGAGGATACAGACCCCGTCCCGGCGCGATACGGCGATATCGATCTCTCCACCGGTGGGAGTGTATTTCAAGGCATTATCGAGAAGATTAACCATGATCGAGTCGAAGAGATCGGGATCGATTAAAGCCCTTGTTTCACCCGAAGCCGGTAGACTCGACGAGACCCGGATATCCCGATTGTCCGAGCTGAGCCTGAGGTCCTCCACATAACGTTGTATGAGTTGGCCCATATCGACTTCTACATTCGCAACTCGGTGAAGCTGCTCTCCGATTCTCGCGTGCGTCAGAAGCGAGTTGATTTTGCGTGTGATACGATCGATTTGCCTCAGCATACCGGCAAACATCGGGTCATCGGCTTTGACCAAGTTTCCATAGCGCTTCGCTACTATCTCATCAATCGGAATCCTCAAGCTCGTCAGCGGCGTTCGCAGCTCGTGAGTCACGTCCGCGAGAAACCGAGTTTTCTCCCGATCGAGAGATTCTGCGTCTTTTGCGCGTCTTTCGGCTGCGATCCCGGCAACGCGCAGCTCCTCCCTGGATCGGTGAATCCCGTGTACATATTTCGCTATACCGACGGCTGTTATTCCGATATACAACACGAGTCCTATCTGCTGACTCTTGAGCGACACATAAGGTGCAAAAGGTATAACGACGCCGAGATTATGGAGCTGCGCGAGAAACAAACCCACCGTATAGGGAATCCACGCAAAGGCGAGAACCAGGCGGGTCGCATCGCTATTGCGAATACTTCGAACGATTGCAGCGACGGCGCCGGCGAATACGGATATCAGCGTAACGGCAAACACAATTGCCGAGACATCGGGGATCGGATCACCCGCAAACAGGATCACCGCATTAATCGTTGTTATCCCTACGAGAACCCACAGGAGTAACTCGAGCCTTCGTGACAATATATGCATTGCCGAAAAGCGGCAGCTAAAGCCGAGAGCAATTGCAAAGAGCAAGACACACGATCCGGGGAAGACGGAGAAGTTGATATAGGTAAATGCCTTTCCACCGAAGATGGTGAAAGCAAATCCATTCGAAAGCAGCAGATACACGAGCGAAGCAATCTGAAACACGACGAACACGATCCCGCCGCGGTTTTTCAACACCGGGAGAAGCAGTATCGTATAAACCAGCATTCCGGCGACGAGCCCGTATACGACGCCGAAAACGGTAGAGAGCACGAAACTGCGATTCGAGAACACCCGCTCCGGGAGCAAGCAAGGGGTAATACGGTCGATGTCGTACGCTTTGATCATCAGGTAGTATCTCATCGTCTCGCCGGGAGCTATGGTCAACGGGAGCGTCACCGATGGATAAATCGCATTGATACCGAAAGTCTCGGTCAGCCGATTATACTCTCCGATCAATATCGAGCCTTCGTCCTGTTCGTTCCACTCGAACAACCGGGCTCGCCAGAAGTAGCCTTTCGGCATCGAGAGATAGGTTATTTTCACGTCAGTCGCAGGATTGCGGATGTTGAAACGCAGCCAGTAAACCGCCTCATTTCCTTCCTTTTCGTCGACGTAACCGACGAACGGTTCAAACGTACGTTCCCGCCGCACCCGTTCCGGTGTGTATTCCTGAGGCGTAGCCATGGTGATATCGACCGCCGCCGCTACATCAATCACCTCATGACCGAGCTCGATCGACCCGACCGAATCGGCTGAATCAACCGGGTCGGCACATAGCCGGCTCACCGTTGACCCGGCTGCGAACAAAGAGAATATCGTGATGGCGATTCCAACACTTTTTAAAGGATTCACTGTATGAGCCGGATTATACCGACCCGACGGGTCTCGAGAAAGCCCTCCCGACATACGACCGGCCGCACACATTTGCGGGCACTCGTGCGCGCACTTACGCGCACACCCAAGTCTGATATAATCCGCGCGATGAAGCTAAAGAGATCCAACCGTACCGTGCTTATCTGGCTTGCTTTTTTTGGTCTACTCATCGGGACATTGGCCTGGGAAATCATAGAGCGGATTATCGGCGCCGCCGGAAGCGAGATCGATCTGTCGGTCGGGCCGATCGGATTTGATCTGGATGTCATATCGATGTATGTACACATAAATCCGGGAAGCCTCCTCGGTGTTGCGGCGGCGTTCATACTTTTCAAACGGCTTTAGCCGGAGTCGCGGCTCGTAAAGTGCATGTGATACAGGTGAATTAGAACAATATAATGGAAGAAGACAACAAAAAGCGTTCTCGAGCCGTCGTGCTTGCCTCGGCATCGCCGCAACGAAAACAACTTCTTGAACAAATCGATATCCACCCGTACGTGCTTTACTCCGATATCGAGGAGGATATCGATGCGTCCTCGCCGACCGAGCTCGTAACTCGTCTTGCAGAGCTCAAAGCCGAGTCCGTATTGCAGCGTATAATAAACGGGGAAACCGAGATTGCGCTACCGAGCCGTGAGGTACGGAGCGGCGCGGTTTGGATCATCGGCGCCGACACGGTAATCAATCTCGACGGAAAAGTCCTCGGTAAGCCCGTGGATTGTTCGGAAGCAAAGGCGATGCTCGAGGATCTCTCCGGAAGATCCCACGATGTTTTAACCGGCGTCTGCGTTATGACGTGGCAACCGAGTCCCGGGGGAAGTGATTCCATAACTTCGGGCAACCATAGCGGCAGCCCCGCCGACGCCGGAGCAACGACCGACCGGACGGAATCGGCGACGCCGTATGAGCCGCAGCCGAAAACCACGGAATTTGTACGCACCAAAGTGTTTTTTTCCGAGCTCTCCAACGAGGATATTGTCCGGTATCTGGATACCGATGAATGGAGAAACGCGGCAGGGGCGTATCGGATTCAGGCACGGGGGGCGTGTCTGGTGAAAAGAATCGAGGGATCGTACTCGAACGTCGTGGGCTTGCCTCTGCATCGCATTTATGGCATTTTATGCACGTACGGTTATTTTGGTGGGCGTGTCAAATAGACACATGTCGGCAAAACGGCCGTGGGTAAATTATATTTTCCACCATGCAGTACATCGTATGAATCGACGTTGTCGGTGTTCGATATAATCGCAGGTGAGACAAAGAGAAGGAGTCGGACGAAAAGTATCCGACGCATGAGGAGGCATTCGTGGCAGTAGTTACCATGAAAAACTTGCTCGAGTCAGGTGTGCATTTCGGGCACCAGACTCGAAGATGGGATCCCAGGATGAAAAAGTTCATCTTCGCGGAGCGAAACGGGATTCACATTATCGATCTACAAAAAACTATCGCAGCTATCAAAGAGACGTATGACGTTGTCCGTCAAATCGTACTCGACGGGAAGAGCATTCTCTTTATCGGAACAAAAAAACAAGCACAGCAGGCCATCGAACAGGAAGCTCAGAGATGCGGCATGTACTATGTCAGTAATCGATGGCTCGGCGGCATGTTGACCAATTTTTCTACGATAAAAAAATCCATCCTCCGACTGAAAAAAATCGAAAAAATGGAGGTGGATGGAACCTTCGAAGAGCTTACGAAAAAAGAGATCGCAAAACTTCGAAAGGAACGGACGAGACTCGATAAGAACCTCGGCGGTATCAAGGAGATGCGCGATTTACCGGGAGCGGTTTTTATCATCGACACCCGAAAAGAGGCAATAGCCGTTGCCGAGGCAAAGCGTTGCGGTATTCCCATTATCGCCATCGTCGACACGAACAGCGATCCCACTGATATCGACTACCCCATTCCCGGTAACGACGATGCAATTCGCGCAATCACGCTGTTTACCCAGATCATCGCAAATGCGGTCGTGGAGGCAGACAACGAGATCGGGCTCGAAGTCATTGAAACGCTCCAGGACGAGGAAGACGAAGAAGCGATCGAAGGCGTCGGTACCGCTATGAGCGCCGAGCAGCCCGCGGAAACAGCGGAAACAACGGAAGAAAGCGAGAAAAGCGAGGAAAGCGATTTCGAGACCGTTTCGTTGGGCGATCAAATTGCCGAATCGGCGGAAAAATCAGCAGAAGCAGAAGCAG
>CAYLZA010000342.1:0-4303 GCA_964387575.1 uncultured Spirochaetales bacterium
GTGCTGTTTTTTCTTACAAATCGATATACGCTACGCCTTCGGTCCCGACGACATAGAGACGGCTCCCGTTCCACTCGGCGTCGAGAACACGTCCTGGTAATCCCGCATAGGCGGGAATTTCTTTGACAAACTCACCGTCATCGAGAACGAGGATCGACGTCTCCGTATATGCCACCGATAATCCGTCACCATCCCCCGCGGCCGGGCTGTACAGGATGTCTTTGATGTTGGAGCCGTCGGTTTCTTCGATTTTCTCGGCGTCGATTTCCACCGCGCCGGTTGCCGGATCGATCTCCGCCGCCCACACGCCGTTGTGCCTGTCGTTTCGCGTATTCGTACCGAGGTAGAGCGTGGCTCTCATCGCGGTCGGTGCGGGATCCTCGACTTCGATGGTCTTGATCGCCTTCCCGTCCCCGGCACCGCCTCCGAGCGTAACGATGTAGAAGTAGTTCAGTACCGTCTCGAGATCCATATCGTTCGCCGGATCTTCGAGTTCCGAGAAATAATCGATGAGTCCTTCCAGATCGTAATCGTCTTCTTCGCTCTCTATCGGGAAGAAGAGTGCCTGGAGCGCGGTTGCAGCGTATACGTAGTTGTCTTTGAACACCACGTCGTATACGACTTCACCGACGCCGCTCAGCGCATCCTGGATATCGGATAGTCCGCCCACATCGTCGAGCGAATCCCATCCTTCCCAGGACCAGGAAGAAGGATTGTCTTTTGTCGAATATGTGATGAACGTTCCCATCAAGCTGTCCAGACCCGTTCCCTGGGTTGCGACCACCATCGAATGCTCGGCGGTATCGGGATCTTCGACCAGGTAGACGAAGGTGGAGTTAATCTCCAGCGTGCCGTCGGCCGGTATGGCGGTGGAGAAATCGGTTACTATCGCATCGTCCCGATACGGGAAAATCCCCTTGTCGGTATTTATCCAGAGCTCGTCTGCGAGCGTCGATTCGGTCTCGAAAAATCCACCGAGCGATATCGACTGGATTTCCGCATCCACATCGGGGTCGGTAATCGCGGTCAGATCCATCTTGACCTGAGTGCCGCTTTGATACTCGAATATCTCACCGTCGGCGCTCAACACATAGAGCGTGCCGTTTACATCGACCGCGTTCCGGTACTCGACACCGATCGTATTTTCGTCGGTATAAACCTCCTGCTCGCGCAGATACACTGTTACATCCGATGTCACACCTGCGGAAATTTCGAAAGTATTCGATTTTCCGAAGGCTACAACCGAGTACAGGATACCGTTCGCTGAAATATCCCCAAACGCGATCCGTACTTCGTAGCTGTCGGGAAGCAGTCCGTCGATAGTGACCGAGTTATCATCTACGTCGATATATCCCTCTTCTCCGAGTGAAACCGGTGTAGAGCCGCTGGTAAGCCATATGCGTGCCTGGTCATACTCGATGTCCTCACCATTGTCCGGTCCCGGAAGAGAGGCGGAGATGTTCGCCCGTGTCGGAAGCTGTATATGCACCGAACCAGTACCCAACGGCGCTTCAAGCATACATCCGCTGACAATTATTAACACAACTGCGGCACATGCCGCTGCAATTCGTACGTTTTTCATGGCATCACTCCTCCCAATCCCAGGTGATATTCGCGGTTCCCCGGGTTTCCGGAGGCGTCGTGGTGGTATCCGTATCGTTCGATCCGTCGTCGTCATCGTCCTCGTTCTCCGACGATCCGCCGCCTCCCGCTCCGTTCGAGCTCGGATCGGTCGTATAGTCGGCATCGGGGCCGCTGAACGTTGTCGTCGTCGTGCCTGTCGAAAAATCGACATCGATCTGCATGCTCTGCCCTTCTCCGACAATCACACCGCCCGACTGGCCGTCGTCGAAACCGCCGGCTCCGGTATCTCCGGCTCCAGCTCCAGAGCCGTCGCCACCGGCTCCCACTCCAGTGCCGCCCGTACCGTCGTCGCCCGTTCCGGTGCCGCCGTCATCCGTACCGTCATCCGTACCGTCGTCGGTACCGTCATCGTCGTCTCCGGTATCGTCGCCGTCGTCATCTCCATCGTCGTCATCCCCGTCACCGGAATCTCCGCCGCCTTCGCCGGATGCACGGCGACGACTGCTTGCCGGTGCAATGAAGAGCGCCACTGAACCTTTGAACACCTTCAGGTTCAGTCCGTCGAACGCAAACTCGGTTCCGCGAACCGAAGCAGTCGAATAGGGGCTGCTTATGCTAAAGCTCTGCCGCTTTGAGCCCGAGTCGTCCACCTTTGCACGGACCGATCCGACCCTGAGGAAAAGCTTGGTATCTACGCTTTCCTCTTTTTCGAGAAAGTTATCGATCGTCATTCTCGTGAGCGGCGAAACAATCACGTTGTTCGATCCGAGCGCCAAAACCACGGTTGAGTTGAATCCTGTTGAAATCGTATCTTCGAGACGAACGGTCATTCCTGCCTCGGCCGGTTTCCACGACCGATTCGGAGATCGGACTTCGACTTTCCCCTTTACATCTGAGATCATTACATCGCCGAATGCCAGACCACCGATCATACTAATACAAAGTAAAGCGATGATGCATTTTGTTCTCATGATCACCTCCATATGCTACATGCTCAACGACATCGTAGCTCGTAACGTTATTCGTGGGGTTTCACGTTCGCCCGTTTCAGTAACGAACGCGCCTGACGGGAAGAACACGCCTCCTGCAAGTGAAAAACCGAGGTCGGAAAACGGGCGTGCATTAACCAAAACATCTACTTCCGAACCGAGATAGCGTTCGGTTGCGTCCTTTGGTACCCCTGCTTCAGAAATATATCCCATTTTCGGGCGAAAAAACACAATACCTTTACCAATAATTTGAAGTGTTCGAAATAATTCGACCGTCGAAGACGCACCGGGCTTGATCGAATACGAGAGCTCACCGAGAATGATATTCCCGGGCTGCGGTCTGAACGCAATTCCCGAAGATGCACCGGTGAGGGAAATAAACGTCTCCAGATTCCCTTGTGCGTTACTTTCCCAGAAACTCGTCGCGTCTTCATCCCCGCTTCCGTATTGAAATTTCATCTGAATCAGAGAAAAAGCAAGGTTTTTCAGGAAAAATTGCGCACGTCCGCCCAGGAGAAAACTTGATATGTCCGAGTAGCCGTATGCATCGTCGATATAGGAGAGAGAACGTCCGGTTCCGTATGCACCAAAAGCGGTATAGTACAAAATCGGGAGCACCGGACCGCTTAGATGCGCGAACAGATACTGCGTATCGAGAAGCCCGGCCATTCCCGGTTGTTTCGTAGCGTCCCCTTCTTCCATAAGATCCTCGCTGCGACGCAGATCTTCCTGAACGATTGCGCCGATACGAAGCGTTTGTCCGAATACGACCGGGGGCCGAAGCGAAAACACGCCGATAACGCGGGGGGAGCCGAGCACGACCTCGTCCTGACCGGCGTAGTAGATATCCATCAATGAGGGCGAAATTGCCGATGCATTTTTCCAGAGCAGCCCAGTATACCCGAGATCCGCCGAAAAGCTGAGTGCCGGAAGCGAATACCGCAGCGAAATTCCGTCGACCTTGTGGGTTACAATCGAACGGGTCGGCTCGGTAAGCATGTACCTTCCAAGTACTATGCGTCCGTCCGGATAGTTGAATCCGAATGTGAGCTTTTCCACATCGAACATATACGGGAAATCCGCGGCTCGAGGCGCTTCCCCGGAATCGTCGACCAATCCGAACGCCTGATGAGTATAGGTAATTCGAGCGTTGAGCACGGTTTGCGGACTGTTCCCGATGTAGGTCCACAGCGTCGTTTTGAGATTGTTGGTGATACCCGCCACACCGGCGGTCTCGTACATCACAGCCTCATCGACGTTGAGACCAAAATCGATCCCGAATCCGGATCCGACGAATACCGTGAAACACAACAGGACGATCAATGTGCGCATTACTCCACCTCCCCGCTTCTGAGAACGGCGCCGAGATAGCGGACTACCTGCTCTCCCGAGACAACCCGTCCCGGCGGGATTTTTCGGGAGATGACTCCCTTGTACGTAAGCTCTCTGAACGCGTATCTCGGCGACGGTATTATCGTATACATAATCCCGCCTTTTACCCCGAGTGATTTCATGATGAGATACGAAAGCTCGCGGATCGTAAGCGAATCCTGTGGTTGCTTATTCCGCAAAAGCCATCCGAGAGATTTATACGCGTCGTACGCCCTTTCAACGGTTGCGTTTTCGTCGATATGGTTACCGGCGCTCAGGACCAGATAAAGTGAAGTACCGAAATCGGCGGTCTCTTTGGCGAGCAATTCGTCGATTAACTCATTCGACTGACCGAAAGC
>CAYLZA010000343.1:0-4296 GCA_964387575.1 uncultured Spirochaetales bacterium
GCCTTCGGTGCAGCTCGCGATCGCCGATCGCAGAAGCCGTTGCTCGAGCGGATCGAGGTTGCGGTTTTCGGAGGCGATCGTGCGGGCTTCTTCAACGGTCAGCGAACGGGGGACCGCCGGGATACGTTCGCGACAGTATATCAACTTCGTCGCACCGAGATGTGCCGCGCAACTCGCCGCGAGCTCGTCGGAGGAGAGGTTGTAGGGCTCACCTTTGGAGCTCCACCCGATACAGGGGAGTATCGGAACGACCCCATCGTCGAGATAGCGATCGATTGTTTCCGTTGAAATTCGGTCGATCCAACCGGCACATCCGAAATCGGTGCCGTCGACAACTCCGCGTGTTCGGGCGCGTACCACGTTGCCGATGATCGCGTCGATCGCCGCACCCGACAACCGGGCCATAACGCGGGTGGCAACATCGAATGCGGCCATTTCGATCAATTCCATCGCTTCGGGAGGTGAGATACGGATGCCGTCTACTATTCGGGTTTTGTATCCGTAGGTCTCGAGAACCGAATCGATCCGTTCCCTCGCGCCGACGACCACGACGAGCTTGATTCCCAGGCGGTGTAATTGCGCAACATCCTGAGTAAAGCGCGAGAATATGTCGCTGGTGGTAAGCGGGAAATCGAGCTTTACAACGAACCTCCGGTCTTTGAACTGCTCGAGATAGACGAAGGTCTCTCGTATCGCCTCGACCGGGTTGTTAACGGTCGGTTCCGATGAGTGTTTCGGTGCAAGTGGATCTATTCGGTCGGACGATTGATCGTTTATCGCCGCCAGTGCAGATATCCCCCTTCGAGCACGTATATGTTACGCATTCCCGTGCTCACCAAAAACCGATAGCCGATATATGCCCCTGAAGACGTCTTGCTGTAGAGAACGATTCGTCGGTCTCCACTACTATCGATCCGTTCGGTCCGAAGACGTTCGAGCGGGATATGCATACTCCCGGGTATCCTGCACGTCTCTAATCCGGATGTCGGGCATACCGAGATGAGGATATCGCTTTTTTCTAACTCTTCCGGGACCACCGTTTTGACCAAACCGTCGAGCTTATTCGCAAGCACATTGCAGGCAACTTGCGCGATATCTATTGCGTTATTGAATGACGGCGAATACCCGAGATCGATATCGGAAAACCTTTCGATATCTACACCGGCGGAAATCGCAACGGCGAGCTCACCGATACGACCTTCTACACCGGAACGCCCGAAAATCTGAGCGCCGAGTAATCGTCTCGATCCCCGTTCGACGATGAGCTTGACGGTTATCTCGGAAGCATCTTGATCGAAGTGGGCACGATCCGATCCTGTTACTACGGCCGTCTCGATATCGATATTCATATCGCGTGCCTGTTCGCCGGTAAGACCGGTTCGGCCTATCCGCACATCACGAAGCGCGAATATGCTCGTCGCGAGCGTACCTTCGAAAGATCCGCCGCGACCGCTCAATATATCGGCTACAAGCCGACCTGTTTTTGTAGATGCGGATCCGAGTGTTCGCGGCTTCATATCGTGATTCAACAGATGAGGAATCTCCGCGCAATCTCCGACGGCGTATATATGCTCGTCGTTCGTTTGCATGTGCTCGTCGATCTTGATTCCCCCTGATTCTCCGATCACGAGTCCCGCCTCTTCCGCCAACCGGCTGTTCGGCTTCGTCCCCGCCGAAACGAGGAGTATATCACCATGAATCGATCCTTCCGAGCTCTCCAGGACGATCCCGTGCGTATCGGTTTGTATCGATTGTGCTTCTACGTCGGTCAGTATCTTGATTCCGGCACGGCCTATATCCGCTTCGATCCTCTCCGCTATGTCACGATCGACTGATGAGGCGAGGATACGGTCTCGATGCTCTATCAGCGTAATGCGTGCGCCGGTCGAGAGAATTTCGTCCGCGGCGGCGAGTCCGACGAGACCTGCTCCGAGCACGACGACGTCGCGGGCGGCCCCACCCGAGAGAGCTTCCCGGAGACGCTCCGCGTCTTCCATCGATCGAAGGGTAAACACGGCGGGTGATTGTATTCCTGGGATAGACGGCAGATCGGCGACGGCTCCGGTAGCAATAACGAGATCATCGTAGGGAATCGATTGTGTACGTTCCGATCCTTCTTCGCGGACGACGACACACCGTTCACGGCGGTCGATTCTCTCCGCGGTCGTCCCGCTCAGCACCCGCACGTCGGCTATTTTCTCAAAGAACCTGATATCGCGGATGGTCGAGTCGGCCGATGACATAAGATCCTGAGGTGAATCGACTCTCCCGCTTACGTACCACGGAAGCCCGCATCCTGCGTATGAAAGAAACCGCTCCTTTTCAATAATCGTTATCTCGACATCCTCATCCAGCCTTCTCAGACGCGCTGCCGTCTTTGGTCCCGATGTAATGCCCCCGATAATGACCACCTTCCGCTTCGGGTCACGCGGAGTGGTTTTCTCGACCTCCGTATAGGGAAGCGTAACGGTAAACGTCGATCCCTTTCCTTCCTCCGACTTCACGGTAACGTGACCATTGTGGATTTCGATAACTCGTTTTACGATCGACAGACCGAGCCCGGTGCCGGAACGCCTGAAAGCGATGCTTCTCGAACGAAAAAACGGATCGAATATCGTTTCCAGATCCTTTTCGGGAATACCCATTCCGGAATCGCTGATCGATATAATAATTTGATCTGCCTCGTCGTCTATCTCGGCGTTTAGGGATACCTCTCCTCCCGATTCCGAGTATTTGATTGCATTTTCTATGAGGTTACGAAAAGCATGATCGAGCGCTCGTTCATCTCCGTCGAGGTACACCTCCATTTCGGGGATCGCGCTTCGCAATACTACGCCCGCGTCGGACGACGTTTCGGTAAATCTCTCTATTAGATTGTACAAAATACCGGTAAGCTCGATTTTCTCCTTGTGATGCTCCGCTTCTTCACCGTATCGTGCGAACTCGGCGAGATCGGTGATGACCGTTTGTGCCTCGATTGATCTGTTGCGTGCCCGTTCGAGAACGTATCTGACCTCTTCGCTCAGATCCCCCGCATATCCTTCCAGTAGATTGTCGAGTAGAGAATGCATTGCATTGATCGGTGATTTCAGCTCGTGCGAGAGAACCCGGAAATAGTTTTCGTTATTATTATCGTTCATATACAGGAGTAATCGTAACGTACCCGCTGATTTTGGTCACGAAGATTTTACCTATTCGATCCATTGGACGGCGCCTTTGCTTATTACACATACTCCGACGGCCTCATCGGATATCTTTTCTCGCAGACGGTCTCTACAGATGAGGGCCTGTTTCCGGTCCCGAGCAACGAGATAAAACGCACCACCACCGCCGGCGCCGCTCAGCTTTCCACCTGCCGCACCCGCGGAGAGCCCCGTTTCCAGAAGCGTGTCTATTGTCGGAGTGGAAAGCCCGAGAGCCCTGAGGTGCTTCTGTGCTCTGTTTGCCGTCGCCCCGATCTCCTTTGGTGTGGTAGCCGAAGAACTGAGGAGCTCGATCGATTCGGCTGCAAGCGCCCCGAGCGCATCGATTGATGCGGTAGTTTCCCGGTCGGTGTTTTGCATCCGCGCCCGTATCGAAGCCACGAGACTCTTCGTCGAGCCTTCACGTTTGGTCGAACCGACCACGAGTGTGAGAATCGGCCCCGAAAGCTCGTGCGCCACCGGTATCCCGGGCGGATTCGGGTAGAGCGCGAGCACGCCGGACCCGAGAGCGAGACGTGTGTCGATTCCCGAAGGCGTTCCGTGGAAAAACCGCTCGATGTGATTCGAGGTCTCGAGTAGCCGATGAGTTTCGTCTTGCTCGATCTCGTAACACCCCTTCGACGATGCGTGGAGCTTCAGAAGTGATTGTGCGAGCGCCGCCGAAAGTGCGGCCGACGAGCCGAGACCGCGGGACTTGGGAACGGCCGAAGAGAGCTCAATATCGCAGTCGGACGGGTAAGGTAGATCGATTTCGCCGGAATCGATTTGATCATCGATGAACGTAATCAGCCTGTTAAACTCGGGGATGTCTTCTCTATCGACGCCGTACAATCGATACGTGCGGTGGCGTGTTTCGGTCAGCCTTATTTCGGTCGTAAGCGGGAGTGAAATCCCCGACGCCGGACTCCCGTAGACGGCGGAGTGCTCGCCGAAGAGCAGGAGTTTTGCTCTCCCGACCCCCCGCGCAGTTCTCACCGGGTCCATTCAAAACCGCCTTGCGATATCTCAACGCGTAATGCCCGCTTCCCTTTCGGCTTTCGGGCCGTTTCCCTATCCAGCTTCAACGTCGGGCGTCGCGTGGAATCGGGCCGCC
>CAYLZA010000344.1:0-4294 GCA_964387575.1 uncultured Spirochaetales bacterium
GCCCGCCGATCGCGGGATTGCACGAGAGCCTCCCGATCGCGTCCAGATTCTGTGTTACGAGTATCGTCCTGTGCCCGAGACGAGACAAGGCGAGAGCCGCCTCTATACCGGCGTGGCCGCCGCCGACGACCAATGCTTTATAATCCATATCGATACACCGTCTCTATTTTCCCACACAAAAGCGTTGAAAGATCGACTCCAGGATATTCTCGGGAGTTACCTCTCCGGTAAGCTCGCCGAGCGAACGAAGCGCGTCGGATACATCGGTTGCAATCGCATCGAGTGGTAGCCCCTGTTCCGCGGCCGCCAGGGCTCGGTCGAGAGATTCCGCCGCCTCGTGCAGACACTGCCGCTGATGCTCCGATTCGATAACGAGACCGCCTTCGACCGACTCGACGCGGGCGAAGCGCTTCGCCACTTCCGCCTCGAGAACCTCGAATCCGGTCCCGGTTTCAGCGCTTACCGCGATAAATCCGTCCGGAGCGGATTCGCGCTCTATATCGCACTTACTCCAGACCATGATCACCCGTTCACGTCCGAGCGATTCAACCAGCTCCTCCTCGTCGGATCCGATTCCCTTCGAAGAATCGACGAGATAGATCACACAGTCACAATTCTCGGCGAGCTCGCGAGTACGACGAATTCCCTCACCCTCGATCTGTTCGGTCGTAGCCCGGAGTCCCGCAGTGTCATATAACCGAATCGGTACTCCGTCGATCGTAATCCACGACTCAATATAATCTCTCGTCGTACCGTGTGTCTCGGAGACGATTGCCCGATCCTCTTTCAAAAACAAATTGAAAAGCGACGACTTTCCTGCGTTGGTTGCACCGGCGATAACGATCGTTATTCCTTCCTGGTAAATCCGTCCGACTTTGTACGTCGATTCGAGCCGCTGCAGCTCCTGCGAAAGCCCGCGAACCGTCGGTGCATCAAAGGCGGGCTCGGTTTCGTGCACCTCATCCTCCGGATAATCGAGGTTGAGCTCGATTCGTCCGGTAACTTCGATGAGCCGCCGCTTCACCTCGTGCATACGACGCTGCAGATTCCCCGACAACCGATGCAACGCAAGGCGGTGCGCGGCGTCCGATTTCGATTCGACGATTTCTCTCACGGCTTCGGCGCGGGTAAGATCAATCTTTCCGGAAAGAAACGCGCGAAAGGTAAACTCCCCCGGTTGGGCCCGTCTGAATCCCACCTGTCCGAGTGCATCGAGAATCGCCTTTATTCCCGGGAGACTTCCGTGAGAAACGATCTCAACCGCATCCTCTCCGGTATACCCGTGAGGTTTGCGATAGACTAAGGCGGTAACCTCATCAATTCGCTCTCCGTCGTCCGGATCTACGACGTAGCCGTGCACGATAGTACCCGACTTCGCTTCATGGAGGGCTTCCGGGCGTGAAAAAACACCGGCGACACGCTCGAGGCTACCATCGCCGCTGGTTCGGATAACCGCGAGAGCACTCGCCGCCCACGGAGTTGCCGGAGCGGCTATACAATCCTCGGGATCGTACGGCATCTTCCCGAGGGTAGCGGGTTTGCAGCTTGATAGCAATATCCGTATTACCTATACCATAAAAATTGAAAATTGCGATATGATATCAACCGATATGGATACCTACGACATTACGGGTCTCGATCCTGCAAGCGCCAAACAAATTGTGGTTCAGGTTATTACATCGCTCAAAAAAACGAAGGAACAACGGGCGGAAGTGGAGCGGGATCTCGAGCTCTGGCGAAACCGGGTACGGCTCGCATCCGAAAAGGGCAGAAGCGATCTGGAGGCGGAAGCACAAACTCGAGTCGGAGATCTCCAGCTCAAGCTCGACAGCCTCAAAGCGGAAGAACACGATCTGGAATCGGGTGTGGCGAGAATGAAACGGCAGCTCAAAGATATCGAAAACCGACCGCAAATGTCGGTGGACACGGACCGGCTGCTCGCGGAAATGGAGCTTCTCGGAGGAGAAACCGACGAGCTGGAAGAAACGTTTAAACAGGAAGAAGTCAATGATCTGCTCGACAGGCTCAAAAAAGACATGAGCGATGAATCGGGCACCGATACGTGATCGGTAACCTTCCACGGCTGCTTGCGCATCGAGGATGCTCGACATTGATGCCCGAAAACACGCGAGCCGCGTTTACGGAGGCCGCAGACAGGGGCGTCCCGGGAATCGAGCTCGACGTCCATCTGTGCCGGTCGGGCGAAGTCGTGGTTATCCATGATTTCGATCTAAAACGGGTAGCCGGTTTGCAGGCCGAGGTCGAAACGAGCGACTGGTGCGATCTTCGTTCGGTCGATGTCGGTAGCCATCATCATCCCAAATTCAAGAACGAGACGATCCCCACGCTCGAGGATGTTTTCGAGCTTCTCGGAGACCGGGTGTTTTACGATATCGAGCTCAAGGAGCACGGGAATGGAACGACCGTGCTGAGTGACGAGGTATCGCGGCTTATCCACGCCGGTTCACTCGAATCGCGATGCATGGTCACGTCGTTTAACCCGATGAGTCTCCGCAAGATGAATCGCGTCGATCCGACGATTCCGACGGGAGTCATCTATTCGCGTTCGCCGAATATTCCGTTTCTGCTCCGCCACGGGGAAGGGAGCTTTCTTGCCCGGTGCGACGTTCTCAAACCGAACCGAAAACAGACGAGCCGTGCGGTCGTGACGCTCAACCACCGATTCTTCTCGCGATCGATCGTCGCCTGGACCGTCGACAAACCGGAGGAAGCGGAGACGCTTTTTGAGCGCGGTGTTGATGCTATCGTCTCGAACGTACCCGAAACGCTTCTCGATATCGCACGATAGCCGAGCCCGACACGCCGGCGCTCTGCTGCGCCTGCGGACGGCCGGCGCTACCGATACACCGGCTCGTTGTGCTGCGCCTGCCGGCGGCCGGCGCAACCGGCGTGCCGGCCGGCGCTACGGCCCCGGGCGCCAGTTGCTACGGAAGCTCCCTCGCGAGCGTTTGTCCGATTTGCTCACCGACGGCGGCAAATCCCGTTCCGAGGTCAATCGAGTTACCCCGAAATCGAACCGTTTTCATTTCGTTTACCGAATAGACCGTCCGGCCGTTATCGAGATCGGTAATGGAAACCGCCCCCTGCAACCGAACGAGCGTGCTTCCGTCGGACTCGGAGACGCTCAGGACCCGAACCGAGCCGTGGGCCAGCCGCGCGTAACGGTCGCCGTACCTCCCGGCTACGAGCTCGGGAAGGTTTGATTCCGCCGCGTCCTCGAGCTCCTTCGTTCCCGCGAGCGAGGTCGTATTGAATCCGTTTTCGGTAAGCGTCGAAGTAAACCCCCGTACGGCGTTGTACGTGGCAAGTCGCTTCCCATCCTCGTCGTATTCGAAGATCATTACCGCCGTTGCAATCGATGCGGAGGCCGATTCAACGGTGTAGTCGATCGTAACGCGTTTGCCGTTTATCACGTCCTCGAGCCCCTCCACGAGATCCCCCGCCTTGCCTCGCGCAGACTGCAGCGGTTCGAGCTCTGCCCGAAGATCGAGTGAAATGATGAGCTGAAAGCTCCCCGCCGCTTTGGGTACCGGATGCGAAAACGAAGCGATCCCGTTCCGATCGGATTGGATCGATGCGCTTCTCATCGTCAGCCTTCCACCGCTTCGTGCCTCCCGATAGGTAACCGTCAGTGGGACCCCGGAGAGCGGTTCGTTTTCCGCTCCGATCACACGGACGGAGAACGGTTCCGGAAACGGTTGATCGACCCGGGTACGCAGATTGTGACTCATCACCTCTATCCGGATCCGCGAAAGCGCAGCTCGTGCATCATTTATCACGCGTTCAAACCTGATCATCGCGTTTTGCACGTCCGAATCGAGCGCGGCAACTCCGGCCGCCATAAAACGCTGTGCGGCGAGAACCGGTGCGCCCTCCTCGAGCAGACGCCGACCTTCCGCTTCCGGTCCGCTGATAGCCTCCACCCGTTCGGTGAAGAGCTCACGGAACCGCTGCTTCTCCGCTTCTATCTCGCTCCGGTTATACGCTCCAAGAAGATACACCGATATCGTCCCGGTGCCGGTCGTGTCGGTGTATTTGTCGACCACCCGGAATCCCGAAATCAGCGCCGTCGATCTTTCCCGAATCACCTCCGAGACCTGCGCCTCGTATTCTTCGAGCGTTGCCTGTGCTTCTACGGTCGTCTCGGAGGAAACTTCCACACCGATATAGCGAGTAATCTCGCGTACCATATCGCGAGTCGCTTCCTGTTCCGCCGCCGCCATATTCCCACCGGCATCGGATCCGGCACCGACGAAATACACCGTATCCGATG
>CAYLZA010000345.1:0-4291 GCA_964387575.1 uncultured Spirochaetales bacterium
CTGCGGTCCTCACCGGAAACTCCCGAACGCCCTGGGACGTCGGTAACGGATGCGGAACTTCGCTTATGGATTACCGAAGGCGATCGTGGTCCGATATCCTGATCGATGCCGCCGCCGATGGTTTGCCTGGTGGAAGTAACGAGCTCAGAAAAAAGCTCCCCGGGCTCGTTGCGCCTGATGAGATGGTCGGCAATGTGGCACGCTATTTCGTCGAGTGTTATGGCTTCGACCCGTCATGCCGTGTCGCGGCGGGGTCGGGCGATAATCCTCAGACAAAGGTTTTGATCGCCGGAGATCTGCTCAGTCTCGGAACGAGCTTTGTAAATATGGTTACCACAGACGGCGAAACGCTCGACCATTCCGGGTACGCAAACGCGATGTACGACGGGATCGGGCGGCCGTTCATGTTCGGTTGCAGAACGAACGGCGTTATGGTGTGGAATCGTGTGCGGCAGCTGCACGGTCTCGGCCGAGAGGAATTCGCTCCCGCCGACAGGAGTCTTTCCGGGAGCACACCGGGCGAACGGATCCTGATATGGCAACCGGATAACGAATCGTTTCCACCGTCACCACCGATCGAGATATCACGAATCGGCTACAACACTCCGAATTTAGCCGAAGATTATGCGGCTGCAATCGAGAGCAGTCTCGGAATCGTGTATCTGTACTCCTCGGGGTTCGCGAAGCAAACCGAGGAACCAATCTATCTCACGGGCGGCGTAACTCGAGTGGACGAAATTGTCAGACGCGTTGCGGCAATCTGGAACCGACCGGTCGTGGCTATCGGGAGCGTCGGAGCGGCTCTCGGTGCAGCCGTCGCCGGTGCGCACGGTTTATCTCGTGATGCAGCTCGAGGCAAAAAGGCAGGGCGAGGTGCAGCCGACAGCATGGATACTGAGGAGCTGAGCCGCAGCGTGCTTCCGAGAAAAGAAGCGGTCAAACCGAGTGCCGACGATGTGTCGAGCATTCACGGCGAAAACGGATTTCTGTCCGGGCTTTCGGCGGCATACGAAAAGCTCATAGCGCGGTAACCACTCCACTGAGTGGCCGAAGTCACGTCCGGGGCCACCGTAGCCAAAGTAAACCGGAGTCGTTAGAATACGGCCGATGGAAGTCGTCGAGCTTCTCCAAAAAATGGTTTCGTTCGATACGGTCAACACCGCGTTGAGCGGAAAACAGACACCCGAAGCGCCGCTGGCAGCCTATCTTTGCGAAGTAGCACAGGCTTCGGGATTCGATGCGCGCTATCTTTCGGTTCGTAATCAGGCGGATGAGCTGTTAATCCGATACGAACGCGATCCTTCTCTTCCGTGGATACTCTTCGACAGTCACCTCGACACCGTTTCGATCGAAGGAATGACGATAGATCCTTTCGAGGGCGCGAACTGGGACGGTCGCATCTGGGGACGCGGTTCAGCCGATACGAAGGGATCCGGCGCCGCAATGCTCGCCGCGCTTCAACGCTACGCAATGGATGCAAAGACGCCGGGCTCGGGAAAAGCCCGGGCTTCGGGAGCGGACACGGCCGCCGAGGCAACACGGACTGCCGGAGCGGCGGGAGCCTCCCGGGCAACCGAAACCGCCCGCGGCTGCAACGTTTTGCTTCTGTATTCAGTCGACGAGGAGCACGGGATGAGCGGTATCCGCGCATTTGCCGGAAAACACTATCAATCGCTTGGCGTGCACGTCGAAGGAGCCATCGTGGGAGAGCCGACCAGGCTCGAGGCGGTGATCGCACACAACGGGGTGTTACGTTTCACTTTTGTTACAAATGGTATTGCAGCACACTCGGCGGATCCGTCGCTCGGGCGATCGGCAATAAGCTCAATGATGCGACTTATATCGTTTATAGAATCGACGTATATTCCATCTATTACGACTGAAAACGAGCTTACCGGAAAAGCACAGTGTAGTATCAATGTGATCAGAGGTGGTACGGCGGTAAATATTATCCCTGAGTATTGCGAAGCTCAGATGGATCGCCGTATCGTACCGGGTGAATCCCCGCGGTCGGTAGCTGCCGAGCTCGAATCGTATATAACTGAATTCAAAAAGCAGAATCCCGACGACGACGTCGTCGAGCTCAAGACCGATATCGAAACGCCGCCGCTAACGCCGATCGACGGAGCTCCGTTCATCAAAAATATACTCACCGCACTGAAGTCCTCGGGACAATCCGATACGCCGGTCGGTGTACGATACGCCACTCATGCCGGTGATCTGAGCAATGCCGGCATTCCGAGTATCGTTCTCGGTCCGGGGGATATTGCGCAGGGACATACGAAGAATGAATGGATCGACATTGAACAGCTGGAAACGGCTGCCGATGTTTACTATACCATTATGCGTGATTTCGAAGCGTAGCGTTATCGTCCGATCTTCGATGCGGCATACGGTTCCTTTACCGGCAAAGAATCGTTCATGTGTGCCACGCGCTCCTCTTCCATGCCGTTGATTTCGTCGATATGCGTTGCCATGACCGTGTGCATCGTCTTGTCGTAGAACCGGTGGAGGCTGTGGTTTTTCACCGCATAAAATCCGCGCCGGAGTTTATGAGGTGATCCTGCGCCGGGATCAAATCGCTGTATCCCGTGCTCGATTGCCCATTCTATCGGCGTGTAATAACAAAGATTGAAATGGAGCATATCGATATCTTCTTCGGCACCCCAGTACCGTCCGATGAGCTGATCACCCTTCGTTAGTAAAAACGACAGCGCAATCGGCCGATCCGGCTCGTATTCGGTATACGCGGCTACGAAGAGAATACGATGCCTGAATGTTTCATGCAGTCCGTCGAAAAACGTCGGTGTAAGATACTTGGCCGCCCACGGTCCGAACTTGTCGTTCGTCCGCTCGTAGTATCGCCACATAATCGGGAAAAGATCTTCGTATATTTCGTCTCCGTTGTACGTCTCGATACGTATTCCCTGCTCGGCCATTTTCCGGCGTTCGCGTCTGATGTTTTTGCGTTGGTTTTTGTTGAAGATCGCTACATAATCGTCGAAGCTTTCGAATCCATGATTCAGCCACTCATAGCTCTGATGTGCCCACGCAATATACCCGTACTCTTCGATGCTTCGTTGCCATTCGGGATCGACAAAGAGAAAATTCGCGCCGGAAAACGAGTTTTCGCGACAAATAACATCTATCGTTTCGAGCAGAATACGGGTAATTTCCGCCTCATCCTCGTCCGGTGAAACGAGAAATCGGTATCCGACCGCCGGGGTGGCGGGGCTCATCCCGATCAATTTCGGATAATACTCGACGTTGAGCTGGGAAGCCACGTCCGCCCAGACGTAATCCCACACAAACTCACCCGCGCTGTGACCTTTGACGTAGAGCGGTGCCGCTCCCACGAGAGTGGAGGAGTGCCACACGCAGAGATGACACGGTAGCCATCCCGCCTGAGGAGCAACGCTTTTCGATTCCTCCATCCTCGCAAGCCATTCCCATTCGAGAAGCGGAGTGGGAAGCGGCTCGGCAAGCGCGTTCCACGCCGAAGCATCGATCTCGTGAATATCGGAATGTCGACTTATCGTATACGATCCGTTTGGTGCCATGAAGCTTATCGGTCAAGTAGGAATATCGCCATTCCGGAGAGTCCGAGTCAAGAAAGAGAAGATGCGATTTCGGCGATGAGCTAATCGGCTGCCCTTCCGGTGTGGTCAGGCATCGTCGGCCGGCGTCGGTAACGGGGCAGCCCGGCAATACGACACGAGCGGCGCGAAGCTAAAAGTGATTCCAGAGCTCGAGCCGCGGATCCTGTGCCGGGAAAAGCGCACAGAGAAGCCCCCGGCCCTCTCCGGAGCATCTGAGACGATGCTGCGTAAGAAGTCGATGCGGATCGTCGACGCCGACGAAAAACCGGGCCAGCTCCTGACCACCGCGGACACGATGCTCACGATCGTTCGAGGTCGATCTGCTGCGTTCCTTTTCGGACAAAACCCGAACACCCTGACCGTCGATTCGTAGCGCCGCACTTTCCTTTCCAATTTGAATGGTAAGACGACCACGAAACGAAGCGTACGAGGTTTCTCGCAATCGGCGGCTCAGCGTCTTCGAAATACTGGACAAGGCGTTTGCGAGATTGATGCTCCTGATCATCGTCCCACCGTTCGGCCGATGATTTCTCTCGATTCTATACGGAAGTGCCTCCAACGCAATATGGAGCGGATGCCGTCTATGTAGCTCGGGAATATCGAGCTGACTCGAACCTCTTTCCCGAACCAGTTGTGCGCACGCCGCCAGAATATCTCGAGGTTTACCTCCGCAATCTATCAGCGAGTACGCG
>CAYLZA010000346.1:0-2071 GCA_964387575.1 uncultured Spirochaetales bacterium
TTATATACACCCTGCTGCATCCCCCTGCCGCCGCGGCGAGAGCCGTAACAACACCGATTGTCCCCGCGCCGATCACCAGAGCCACATCCCCCGGTTTGATTTCGGCTTTTTTCGCCGCATGCATCCCGACGGCCAGCGGTTCCACCATGGCACCTTCTCCGAAACTCACGTTGTCGGGAAGACGGTAGGTGAACGCCGCCGGGTGTACCACCGACGGACGCATAACGCCGTGGACCGGTGGCGTCGCCCAGAATGAAACCGAAGAATCGAGATTGTACATTCCCTGGAGTGAGGGTTTACTCATCGGGTTCGGTACGCCCGGTTCCATGCACACCCGATCACCGACTTTCAGCGAATCGACGGCTTTACCGACTTCGGCGACGGTACCTGAGGCTTCATGTCCCAATACCATTGGATCGTTCACGACAAACGGGCCGATAGCACCGTGCGTGTAGTAGTGCACGTCGCTGCCGCAAACGCCGACGGTGTGGAGCTCTATCCGCACATCCGTATCCGAGAGTTCTTCCCGTATATCGATATCCCGTATCGACAATTCTCCCTTTTTTTCCAGTACAAGTGCTTCCATCTATTTCCTCCGTGACTCCACAAACAAGCAGCCCGTCTGCGGCGGGGCCTACCTGCTTTGCGGGCGGTGTTTACAGGAGTATATCAGAGCACTTCATCTATGGGTAAATCCACCTGACCACGCTTCAGGAATTCGCATTATGAACCGTTGGCACGGTTTCCCACTACCATACGCCTTTTTTTTGCTGCAGTTCCTCATCGGTCATAATGCGAATTCCTTGCGCCGGCGGCGAAATCCGGCGCGGCCACCTTATTTGCCGGCGCCCGAGCTCCATCCGCGGTTACTCCTCGCTCCGTTTCTCATTCTTCTCATTCAGCACACTCTTCTATATACTGCCCGCATTCCAAGGAGCGAATCATGAATATCATCTCCCTCGACGGACGATGGACGGTAAAAAAACGCGGGGACGGCGAAAAGATACCAGCCGACGTACCGGGTTGCATACACACGGATCTTCTCGCGGCAAAGCGAATCCCCGATCCGTTTGTGGCGGATAACGAAATAAAATTGATGTGGATCGGTGAAACCGATTGGGTATACGAGCGAAGTTTTACGGTAGAAAAAACATCAATAAAAGCCGACCGGATTGAGCTGGTGTGTTTCGGGCTTGATACGCTTGCACAGATCAAGATCAACGGTCGCGCAGTCGGAAAAACCGACAACGCGTTCAGGAGGTGGCGATTCGACATCAAACGACACCTGAAAACCGGTAAAAACACGATTGAAATCGTATTTTCATCACCTATTCCGTATATAAAGCGGGCACAAAAACGACGATATCTCGCACTTACCGGCGTCGGGCATCATCGGATCGACGGGAGTAATCAAATACGAAAATCGCAGTGCAACTTCGGGTGGGACTGGGGTCCGATGTGCGTAACGAGCGGAATCTGGCGCTCGATCCGGATCGAGTCTTTCACTACGGCGAAAATCGAGTCGGTTGGCGTGACCCAGGATCACAACAGACGTGATTCCGCCGCAATTGATGTTGCGGTTACCGCGGAGGTGTTTTCCGAGACCTCTCTATCGACGAAAATCACCGTCGAGCGCAACGGTGAGCTCATAACCGATGCAATGCTTCCTCTCATCGACGGTTCCGGCGATGAGCGTCTGCGTATCCCGGATCCCGAGCTCTGGTGGCCGAATGGACTCGGTGAGCAGCCGCTTTACACGGTTACCGTCACGCTCTTCGACGCCAAACAACAGGAGCTCGACAGCTGGTCGAGACGAATCGGGCTCCGTACATTGACGCTCGAGCGAAACACAGACAAATGGGGCGAGAGTTTTCAATTCAGCGTAAACGGCAAGCCCTTCTTCGCAAAGGGCGCCAACTGGATTCCGGCGGACACCTTCGTTACGAGAATCAGCCGGGACCACTACGAGTATCTGATCAAAAGCGCAGCCGACGCACATATGAATATGCTCAGAGTATGGGGAGGCGGAATCTACGAAGATCATGAGTTTTTCGATTACTGCGATGAGAAC
>CAYLZA010000346.1:2081-4285 GCA_964387575.1 uncultured Spirochaetales bacterium
ACGGCATTTGTATTTGGCAGGATTTCATGTTCGCCTGCAGCGCATATCCCGCCGGGGATATCGATTTTGCCGAAAACGTCGAACGCGAGGCGAGTGACGCGATCGTACGTCTTCGAACACATCCGTCCGTTGCACTGTGGTGCGGAAACAACGAGATAGAACAGATGGCGGGGCTTTTCATCGGGGAAGGCCCTGGAAAGATGTCGACAACCGAGTATGCGTCGTTGTTCGACGAGCTGCTGCCCCGTCTCGTACGCGAGCTCGATCCCGAGCGATCGTACTGGCCATCGAGCCCGCACTCCCCGTGTGGTGACAGGGCGAATTACAACAATCCCGAATGCGGTGATGCCCATCTCTGGGACGTGTGGCACGGCAGAAAACCGTTCGAGTGGTATCGAACATGCGAGCATCGATTCAACAGCGAGTTCGGTTTTCAGTCGTTTCCGGAACCGCAGGTGGTAAAAGGATTCACCCCGGAAGACGAAAGAAATATAACGAGCTATATCATGGAGCTCCATCAACGAAGCGGTATCGGGAACGACGCAATACTCCAATATATGCTTTCCTGGTTCAGGCTTCCCGAGCGATTCGATATGACCCTGTGGCTTTCGCAGATTCTTCAGGGGAACGCGATAAAATACGCGGTGGAACACTGGCGACGCAACATGCCGCGTGGGATGGGTACCCTCTACTGGCAACTCAACGATTGCTGGCCGGTGGCAAGCTGGGCATCAATCGATTATGAGGGACACTGGAAGGCGCTGCACTATATGGCGGCCCGGTTTTTTGCACCGCTTCTTCTCTCGGCGGTGGAAGATACGGGATCGGCCACCGTTACGCTCTTTTTGACGAATGACTATCGCACACCGATGGAGGGACGTGTCTCCTACACCGCATACCATACGGACGGGCGTGAGCTCGGTAAAGGTCAATTCGAAGCACGAATAACCCCGCTCAAAAGCAAAAAACTCAAGACGATTGAATTCAATCGCATTATCGAAGAACACGGCGAACGAAACGTGATGGTCTATTTCCGCCTGGACTGCGACGGCGTTCCCACGACGGAGAACCTGGTAACATTTGTTCGTCCCAAACACCTCACGTTGAAAAAACCCGAGATCACCACTGGAACCGTGCGGAATGATGACGGATCGTATCGATGTACGCTGAGCTCGAGCACACCCGCGCTCTGGGTATGGCCCGATATCGAGACAATAGAAGCACGTTACTCGGATCGATTCTTTCATCTGATGCCTGGAGCGAGTGTTGAAATCGATGTGTCGCCGTCGCGAGAAATCGATGAGGCTGCGTTCGAGGAGGCGCTTCGGATCTATTCTCTACGGGACACCTATACCTGACCGACGCCGGTCGGCGGTGGATTGCCTACAGAATCAACAACCACCCACCACACTGGTGTGGCTGACCACACCAGTGTGGTCAGCCGGACCGTTCCCACACATCGATCAATCGGTCGGAGACTCCGATCTCACCGAGGTATTTGACAAATCGTTGATGGAGACGATGCGCCTCGTCGCCGTTCCGAGACGCAACATCGTGCTCGGCATTCGGATCCGTTGAAAGATCGTAGAGCTCGCGTTTTCCCTCCGCACCGAACGGTGCGTATCCCCACGTTCCGTCTACGACAAACGGGGTTATCGAGCCTGGAATGAGCTCCCCGTTCGATTCGAGCCGGATATGAGCGGCCGAAACGGCGAGATCCCTGAGGGGTGCCTGCGCTCGACCGTCGAGAAGCACATCGGCATACGATATGCCTTCAACCGTTTCGGGGGTCTCAGGGGAAATGCCTGCAAGCTCGAACAGCGTCGGTGCGATGTCCACCGGTTGCATCAGTCCGGGATACGAGCTTCCGCGAGGCAAATCACTTCCGGCAATGAGAAACGGCACATGCCCGATCTCCGGATATATCGGCCAGAATCGATTATCATCGGGGTGAATATTCGATTTGCCGGTTCTCCCGTGCTCGCCTATCGACATACCGTGATCGCTCGTCACGATCACGATCGAATCATCCCACAAACTCAAATCATCGATTTTCTCGATAATACGCCCGATCCATCGATCCACAAGCTCCGACTCCGCCGCGTAATGCGCCCAGAGGTTTTCCAGCTCCACGTCGGTATATTCGGACGAAGGACCGTAATTCGGATGGAGCATCGGATAGTCGGGGTCGGTATCGGTATATT
>CAYLZA010000347.1:0-4278 GCA_964387575.1 uncultured Spirochaetales bacterium
GTCCTAGCGCGCCGTGTGCCGCTCCGCGAGACGGAGCCCTCTGGAGGGACCGAGCAAGAGCTTTGCCCGAAAATGAATCGACGTACACTTTTGCGTGATCTGCAGGAGATGACGGATAAAGGATTAGTTGAGCGAAAAGGGGCGGCGCGGTAATCGATTTCCAGGTGGAAGAGAGTATTGGATTCTGCAAAACAGGCGAATAGTACTACTAACCATAATACGCTCTGAAGTAAAACCAATGCAGGCCCCACAGGTCCGTGCTTTGAACAACCCGAATCATATTTCAGGACACCGGCATTGTATCTGTCCGCACTTCAGATGTAGTGGTTTCCTCGCTAACAGTTTCCTCGCTACCTGTTTCTTCGTTATCTGAAAACAACCGGCTAACCATGTGCTCAACGCTGTACCGGGCGCACACGTGCCGACGTGCAGCTCGGCGCATTTCTTCCACCCGTTTCGGGTCGTTTGATCCGAGCCCCACTACTTCCACAAGCTTGCGAGCCCAAGCTTCCGTAGAGCGTTCCGACACAATCCATCCCGTGCGGTCATGAACAACAAGTTCTTGCGGTCCGCCGACCGGTCCCACCACGGCAGGTGTACCACACGCGCCTGCTTCAATCACAACCCGGCCGAACGTGTCCGTCTCGCTCGGGAAAACGAAATAGTCGACGCCGGAGTACAAAATGGGCATTTCGTCGTGGTCTATCCTGCCGACAAAAATGACGTTCCTCGCCCCACGATATTGCCCTTTGAGTCGCGGAAGATCCGGTCCGTCACCTGCTAGAACCAGTCGATTTGAAGAGTTCTTCTGCGATGCTTCGTTAAATGCCTTTAGCAAGAGGTCGATGTTTTTGTCTTTTGATATTCGCCCCGCATAAAGCAACCGTGTCCCTTCAGCCACCTTCCATTTTTCACTTAACATCCGCCGAGCTCCGGATATCGGTCGGAATCGTGTGGTATCGATTCCCCTGTGGAAAAACTTCATTTTCGATCTGTCGTATCCGCGTTCTACCAGCAGATCGAAATACGCTCTTGTATTTATGAGTATTCTCGCACACCCGCTGTAAAACCATTTCATATAGTTTTCTATAAATTGTGTTATCGTTGCATCGTTGACAACATCTCTCGCCTGAAGAGTAAAATCCGTGTGGTACACTCCCACGCATTTCACTTTCAAAAGACGCGCAACGAGCAACCCCACGAGACCCACGGTAGACGGACTTGATACGTATATTTCATCTGGATCATAATCACTTACACGTTTCAAAGTTTGTAAAATAGACGGAATACGAATCTGTAAATGCTCATACCCGGGAAGTGGTACGGCTTTTACGATGGGAAGATTCATTATGTTTTCGGGATTATCCCGCCGAGCCTCTTCTTTTGTCATGCACGCCGCTATTAGAAGTTGTCGTCCTCTGCGTTTTGCAACTGACGCGATTTCGCGTAGACTATAAGCAACACCATTCAAGTCACTAATCGTATCAGTAAACCACAATATCCTTTTCGCCGTATTGATTTGTTCCTTGCCCAGCCCGTTTCGGACGCTTTGCGTAAGATCACGATTTACATACATATTAAAAAAAGTTGATAAAAACGGCGTCGAAAGAAAAAGAACGGGCAGCGATGTTGATACACTTCGAACCAAACCCGAAATATCTCCGTTTTGTAAAACCGAGGATGTCTCATCAACAAGAGAACGAATCAGCGAATCGGTGAGGTCCGAAACCTCGTCGTACAATACATCGATTTTCTTGTCGATCTCATCAAACTGTATGTTTCTGATCTCCTTCACCACTCCCCACAGAGATCTGCGGACATCGCTCTTTTTTCCGGGAAGAATCGCCGCAAGCTGCATAATGACATCTTTATAGAGCTTTATTTTTCTTTTTGTGAATGCAACTTCGGTTAGTAAAGATACCGGAGGACTGATGATCGTTCGCTGCTTATTTCTAGCGAAGTCATACGCAATCTTATAGATAGCGAAAGCCATTGATGAATGATCGTGCGTTCGTCCTTCGGGTCGAACTCTTCCTTGATGCAAAGCATCCATAAAACCGGCCAGAGTATTCGCGTCCGACGCCACGTAGGTTTTGCCGATAAACAAACCCGCGTGATCATCTGATCCTGCGGTTTCGCCCTTTATCCAGGACGTACGTCCAAAGGTCTCTATTCGGTGTTTTGCATACAATTTTTCAATATCTACTTCATTCAGAGTTTGCAATAATTCAGCCAGAGATTCGTTCGTACGCGCATTTCTACCACCGTTGATTGTCTCAAACACATCGAATAACAGAATGAGTTTTTCCAAATGATCGGCAGTGACCGAGTTGTTGAATGAATAGGTTGCATGTGCAACTGAATACGGCAGATCTTTAGCGCGTATAAAATCACGCAGTTGATATATGTCTTTGCGTAGATACTGTATATCGTCGAACTCGGAAGCGTTGAAATCGTAGATGAGAATGTGTACCTTGCATCGGTCTTCCGGGAAATAGGCAGTTGTTTCTACACCCATAAAGCAGTCGTGTGGATGTGATTCCATCAATTGTAGAGCGCCGGATATCCTATTGTGATCAGTAATGGTTACATAATCCATACCTCGGCGTTTTGCGGTTTGATAGATTTCTTCCGGTTCGGTATAACTCTCAGATGTACCCAACCTTTGCAAAAACCATTCGGTTGGATGATCGGAAAATTTCGAGTGCACATGTAAATCACAACGTATCATTAAGACACCCCCCCTCAATATTAGTTCTTACCGGGTAACGATGAACGATATGTGAGATTTGTGTTTGTTTTTCGTTAAATGTTTTCCAATCGAATTGTTCCGTATTGACATTGCCGCGTAGACATATACTATTTGATGTCAAATATCGTCCATATCGAATAATTTTTGAGTTATGAAACCGCTCAACATCATCGAAAAACAGACTTTTGTTCTTCGAGAACCTCTTGCCGCAAATGATGTGTTTGCTCTACTCCCTGAGAGTTTTTTCCCGGGGTTTGCGCAGAAAAGAGAACGCCGCCCGGTCTTGTACGACACATTCGACTGGCGTTTGTACCGTGCAGGGTACATCCTGTCTTCTGAAGACGGAAGAGTCGTATTGGAAAACCGTAGCGGAGCAGTAGTTCAATCGGATGTTCGTTTATCGATACCGTCGAAAGCCATGCGGCATCCTTCTAATGAAACAATCTCGAAGCATGTAGAAAACAGAGCGCTGTTACCGCTTGAATGTATTGCGCTGCAATCGGAACGTTATTCGGTGACGGATTCGGAAGGGAAAATCGTATTGCTGGTGGATTTCGAATTGCCGTTTCGAATTGAATCGGAAGCATCTATGCACCGAGCATCCTCGGTGTCTGCCCGAATGATTACTTTATCGTGTCTTCGCGGCTATCATGATGTTTTTATACGCATCGGCGCTTTACTGAGCTCATCCATGCCGATAGAGAATATCGTGGAAAATAGTACGTATTTACTCGAGCTTTCAGGTATACATCCGGGCCGTTACACATCCAAACCCGCCCTCCAGTTAACACCCACAATGGCTACCTCAGGAGCACTGCGGGCGATTCTTCGTGAGCTTCTACACATAGTCGAAGAAAATCTTGACGGAATCAAAAGGGACATTGATAGCGAGTTCTTACACGATTTTCGCATCGCTTTGCGTCAGACCAGGACAATAATAACGGAAATAAAAGAAGCACTACCTATCGATCTTGTCAATCAGCTGAATCCACTCTTGAAGTCCGCGGGTCGCAAAAGCAATTATGTACGTGATCTCGACGTGGTACTAGAAAGTCGACATGCGTACTCTTCTTTTGTTCCCGAACGTTTGGAACCGGAGCTAGACCTGGCGTATAACGAATTTCGAAAAAGACGAGATCGAGCTCTCAATGGACTTATTCAATATCTTGGCGGATCTGAGTTTTACTCGATATTAGAAACGTGGCGAAAATGGCTTGAAAAACCATGGAATGAAAAAACAATCGGAAATGAAGCGCGCGCGCCTATTGCGCAAACAGCATACAACCACATCGAACGACGTTACAATAAATTGGTAAAGCAAGCCGAAAAAGCCGGTCGAAAACGCACCGACGAATCCATTCATTCGGCCCGAATAGCGGCAAAAAGACTGCGTTATCTTCTCGAGTTTTTCTCAAGCGCTTTTCAGACACGGAATGTGAAAGCTCTCATCAAAGAAACAAGAAAGATACAAAACTATCTTGGCGATTTTAACGATATATCGCAACACATCGATATATTCGAAGGCT
>CAYLZA010000348.1:0-2816 GCA_964387575.1 uncultured Spirochaetales bacterium
CAAGCTCCAGTGTCTATTTCGACAAATCGCTCTCTCGACATTTCCGATCCGTAACAATACAGGCCCGGATATCGGTTTCGGTAATTCCCGGATAGTTTTCGATGATTTCCTCAAAAGAAGCACCGAACGCGAGCATATCCAGAATGAGTGACCCCCATATTCTATGCCCGCGGATACAGGGCTTCCCGAAGCATATCTCTGGATTTACGGATATGCGGCCTATCAATTCGTGTTTTGATTCATTTAGTCTCGGCATCTGTAATTCCCGAGTATAGCAGAAGTTTCAATAACCAACACCGTTCGGCGGCGAATTGGAGCGTCGCATGTATATCCTCGCGACGTAACTCTGGAAAATCTTCCAGTATTTGGCTTTCGTCCATTCACCAAAGTGAGTTGTCCAAAAATGGGCCGCACGTTTACGGTATCAATGATATCCCCATGTATTTCGAGCTTTCCTGCTACTGTCGGTTTCGACGATAATTCGTTCAGCTTTCACTTACGTCCTCCCAGAACCAATGGTAGAGCAGTCTTCCCTGGATTCCATTTACCGTTTTATCTGGCCGGGTTTGTTGATGATTCGCGTGATATGGTATAATTGAGGTATGGGTGAAACAGCTGAAAAGCAGAGAAACGGTGAAAAGAAAAAAAGAAGTAAAATCGACAGCAGCTTAACTGACCGGCACTATGACCTGCTTATTACCCTGGCAAAAAAATATGTCTGGTGGCAAGACCCTCAGAAGGCTGCAAAAAAGCCCGCCCGGGTACCGGCAGCCGCCATGAGTTTGGGTACAGTAGAAGATTATCAGCAGCTGATAAAAAAAGTTGGAAAGCCGGTTTTGCGAAGTGTACTGCGGGAAGCCGCTCCCGGTTGGTTTTCACCCAAAGCCTGGTCTTTTTGGCACCAGATCCTTCATAACACCCCCGTCTCCGTGCCTGTACCGCCGCCCCCGGAAAGGACTTTTTCGTGACGCAACCGTTTTCTGTTTTTCAGCATCACTGTTTTGATGCCGTGACAGTCATAGAGGAAATCAGACAATTCATGCTATAATAAGGAAGAGAAGAAAAACGATGATCGAAATTGACAATGGCGATAACTCGGATTTTATCAATTCAATAATACGCAAATATATTAAGAACAAAACCCACAAAGAACCAACCAATAAATCTTTTCTTATCGAAATAGATGATCAAAAATATACTTTTACACGTCTTAGAGATGATCAATATTATATACTAGCACGAAAATGTATTCCTATACCAACGGATTACGATCATTTGTTTTTCCTGTCTTGTAACGGAGACACTATTTTTTCTCATCCTGCAAAGTTGTATGCAGTACTGAGAGATATCTTCGGAGAAAGCGGGAGAGATTACGACCCGGATAAAGGTTCATTCTCTTTCCCTTTTTTAATCTCCTTTGTTAAAGAAGAGCAGCACGAATATATAATGAACATACGATCGGTCAAAGGCGGAGTTGAGTTCCCTCTAGGTAAAGTTGGCTACGAGAAAAGTGAATGGAAAAAAGATGATTTATCCGGCCCGCCTTTTGAAGATTTTTCAAGAGAGGAAATAACCGATTTTATTGACTATTTAATCGGTTATTTTAGCAGTACTTTTCAAGACTATTACGAAAAACATTATAACGAACCTTTTTTCGGAGTAATTAGAACTCAGTTTTTGGTATTCGGATATAAAGACGGCGAGTTCTTTGAAGACGATTTTGATAATGATGAGGATTACCACGAAGCTGTCCGAAGTTTGAAAAGAAAAGACATCCCGATGATTAACACTGGATAGAGAGCCCCGGGATTTCGCACGATATCGAAAGAAGACAGAGCGTTCGAGAGATCGAGCGTGCAGAACGCATTCGAGACGAGTTCCTGGCGGGGAGCAATCATGGAGACCAGATCGTTCAAAGAGTTTCGCGACGAGCAGTTGCAGGATCCCGAAGTACGACGTGAGTACGAGGCAACAGCACAACAATTCAGTCTTGCCGTTGAAGTCCTTCAGCTTCGCAAGGAGCTGGATCTTACCCAACGCCAACTCGCACAGCGTATGGGTACGTCGCAACCGGCGGTCGCACGCATTGAATCCGGCAACTACCACAACGTCTCAATGGCGTTTATCCGTCGACTCGCTGACGCACTCAACGCCGAGCCCGAAATCCATCTGCGGAAGAGAGGCGCGGACCTTCAGGCGCAGTGACTTGTCATGCTTCCTGGACCTTGAAGGAGGCACGGGGCGCACGTGAGCTCTTCGTTATCCAGTACTTTGATGATCGCGGGTGGTCGAAACTGTCGCAGATCCAGTCCGCTATCGCAAAGGGAATTCGATGAAGACCATTCGTCGACAGATGCCTGGATTCGGACACGACGTCACTGCGATCGACATATAACCAACGTTCATCGAGGTGGCGGAGCAAGCGGCTGTTCGCTAGTCCACTGCTGAGTAGACCCGTCGACGGTGCAGTCTTTGAGTCCGAGCCGTATTGGTTATGGAGTGTCACGGGAACGTGAACGCCGGTTGACAAAGCGAACGTAAAAGCGTACGCTCAGTGAGGCAGGTGAATCGTGAGTTCTATCAATGCAACCAACGCACGGCAAATGCTTTATCAACTCATCCGGGATGTGAACGACAACCACGAACCGATAACGATTACGGGCAAGAAGGGCGACGCCGTACTGATTTCAGCCGATGACTGGCGCTCGATTCAGGAGACCTTGCACCTGCTCTCCATACCGGGCATGCGCGAATCCATCCGCGAGGGCCTGGACACGCCGCCCGAGGCCTGCTCCGAGGACCCGGGCTGGTGAGCT
>CAYLZA010000348.1:2826-4272 GCA_964387575.1 uncultured Spirochaetales bacterium
TACCTGAACTCGATTCCAGGAATGGTCGATTCGATTCGTGATGGCATGAATCAGTCCGTCGAGGAGCTGGATTCGAGTCTCGACTGGTGAAGACATATCGGCTTCTCTTCACCAGGCAGGCACAGAAAGATGCGAAGCGACTGCCGGCATCCGGTCTTAGGCCAAAGGCTGAGGAACTGCTTGCCATCATTGCGTCCGACCCATTTCAGTCACCACCTCACTTCGAGAAGCTTGTCGGGAACCTATCCGGCGCCTATTCGAGAAGAATCAACATCCAACACCGGCTTGTTTATCAAGTGGTTGAGGAAGATCGAATCGTCAAAGTCCTCAGGATGTGGACGCATTATGAGTAATGGTTTTTCTGGGCGTGCCGGATAACAAGTCGCGGCGGCGGCGTGGGCTCAGCGCGCGTTTCGCAGCGGCCGTCGAGGATGCAACGGCTCGTGCCTTGTCCTTCCCGCCTGGCGGTTCGCGCGCGACCAAAAATCACTCGGAGAGTCTTTCTCAAGGATTTTCCTTTTGCTGTGATCTATCGGCCCGATGCCGTTAGTCCTGAGATGGCGCATAGACTTTCCTGGCTATTCCACTACCACGTCCGGGCCGACTTCGTCGGACTCCACGCTTGGGCGGTCGGCAAGGTCGATGTACAGTGTGTCGGTTTGGCAATGACCGCTTCAATCTAATTGACATTCCTTTCGTGAATGATCGGATAAGGCGTATAGACTCGATAATGTCTTGCAAGTAAAAGGTAACGTCACGCGACATCGCGTGCTTCCGATAGGACCTTTTCTCGTATGGCCGGTTTCAGTGAGCTTTCCAGGACGAGATCAACGTTCGTACCGGGAAAAAGGTCTTCAAGGAGCAACTTGAGTTCCATGAAGTTGTCAAAAGTCTTGCGCCCGGGAGTAAAGACGACAATGACATCCAGGTCGCTGGCGTCACTCGCCTCGTCACGAGCGACGGAGCCAAAGAGCGCAAGTCGTTCGACACCTAATTCGCGAATGCGTGGGAGTTGCTCTCGTATTCGTTGAACGGCAACGGTTCGAGTCATGTAATAACCTTACAGGTAAATGCATATCAGTGTACAGTTCCACCAATAATTTTGAATTTTGCCCACCTGGCGGGTGTAACGATGCACGATCTGTTTCCCTCTATTCGACGTTTCGAAGTATTTACGTATGAGAAAGGGAACGGCAGCAAAAGTACGTCACCGGATTTGTACATCGTTCCATACCTTATCGTCAGGATTATCCCAGATCTGTTGCATGCTCGTAGCTTGCGCGTTCATGATTACGGTATCTCGATCAGTCATGATACCAATAAATATGACGTTTTATTGGCTGCTATATTCGTTATTGCAGTACAATCAAACGTTATCTGGAGAGTAACTTCCTACATTACAGACTCCACGTTCGGTTGAAATTCTTGACTTGCTACTTGACAGCG
>CAYLZA010000349.1:0-4265 GCA_964387575.1 uncultured Spirochaetales bacterium
TTCACGTACGCTTTGTTTCACATTTATCGCTCTCTCCGCGTTTGCGGTTCTCTCTTGCGGCGACGGAGGGGCAGCGGGAAAGGATCTTTCGTTTACCGATCCGGAATGGCGTGAGAACGTACCCGAGTCGGTCGTGTTTCCGCTGGAAGAGCGAATACCTCTCAGAATCGGGCTTCCGACGAACGCCGATCTTCCGTCCGGGAATAATGAAAGTGTTCAATGGGTTGAGGAACAGACGAATATCGATCTCCAATTCGAGACCATACTATCGAGTCCCGGCGATGTAGAATTCGGATCGATGATGAGAAAGGGAGAGCTCTACGACATCTTTTCGGAAGAAAAGCTCCAGCCGGATATCGAGAATATCCTCGTCGATTTCCGGGAGTTTCCGAACCTCGTCGGTAACGCCGCGTCCCTGTCGGAATCTGAAGCCGATTACCGCAACGGGCTTGCGGCGAGGATAAGCGCAGAAGGCAGGCTTTATTCGCTCGGTACGTACTCCACCGATCGCCTGGAGTATCAGGGGTCGTTGGTCTATCGCCGGGACGTATTCGAGAAGATGGGGCTTTCAAACGATAGGTTCGAGGATTTGAAAGATGCCTTTGAGGCGATCAAGGAGGAAAATCCCGAATCGTATCCATTCGGTGCGACGACGAAAGACTTTTTCTATCGACTCCCGTCACTGTTCGGCACCGGATTGAACGAAGATTCTCTGGTGTATTTTGATCCGGAACGGGGTGACTGGTTTTTCGGACCATATGAAGACGAATTTCGTGAGTATCTGGAGTTTCTCGTCGAGCTTTTCGCGAACGAAATGGTCCCGCCCGAGTTTATTACGTGGCGCGCAAATCAGGTTACGCAGAGTTTTTCACGAAATGATGTGTACGTCGGATTCTACAGAGGAAGACCGGGGCCGTACTTTCCGTTCATGGGTGGGGAATACGGTTCGGTCGATCAAAACGGCGAGTGGGACGGCTCCGGTGCCTGGGTCGACGCGATGGAGTTGCCCGAAAATGCCTCCGGCGATACCGGATGGATATCCTCGGAGCTCTACTCCTACGTCGGCCCCGGGTGGCTCGTGTATAACCAATCCGGGCAGGTCGGTGTCGCTATAGCCTTGCTCGATTTTCTGTTCAGCTCCGAGGCGTCATTGCCGGTTTCGATCGGCCCTGAAGGTGTTTTGTGGGAAGAAGGCGAAAATGGTCCCGAATTAGTCTCACCATACGCCGCCGCTTATGCCGAAAACGGCACCGAGGCTGTTCTCGGTCTTGCCGAGGAGAATGGGATTGAAGTGGGGCTACCGATCGCCGGAAACCGCGTCGGTTTTGAATCGATTTTCGGCACGACCGATAATCCGGAGATACGGTATTTTCGCGAACAGGTAGTTTCGAAGTATCGGCCGGGAGAGGAAATCCCGCTCGATCCCGGTCTTTCGGTCTCCGATAGTTCGGAATTCGCCGAGGAGCGCGCACAGATCCTGGTCGCGCTCAAACCCTTCATGGAGTCGGCGCTTTCGAGCTTTATTATCGGAAAAAAGCCGATGCACGAATACGAGCCGTTTCTCAGAGAGTGCTCCGCACAGGGTGCCGATAGACTGATCGAGATCTATCGCAACAACTCCAGGATAATTGAAGGACCGATCTTCGAATGAAAAAGAACGCGCTCGTCGCTCAATCGGGAGGACCGTCTCCGGTCATCAACTCCTCGCTTCACGGTGTCGTCGAAGGATGCAGAGCTTTCCCCGATCATATCGGCGAGGTCTTCGCGGGCGTACACGGTATCGAAGGAGTACTGCTGGAGGAGTTGATCGATCTTTCGAGGGAATCGAAGGATGAAATCGCTTTACTCAAGCACACGCCCTCCGCCGGTGCAATCGGTACCTGCAGATACAAGCTCCACGATACCGCATCGGAGGATTTCGAACGGATAATCGAGGTCATCCGCGCCCACGACATCGGCTATTTCTTCTATATCGGGGGAAACGACTCGATGGATACCGCCGACAAGGTGGGCCGGCTAGCTCATGAAAAAGGCGTCGAGCTCGTTGTCACCGGCGTACCGAAGACGATCGACAACGATATCGGAGATGCGGAGTTCTCGATCATCGATCATACGCCGGGATATGGAAGCGCCGCCAGATACTGGGCGTATATCACGCAGATCGTCGACGAGGAAAACCGTGGCATGTGTGTTTCCGAACCGGTTTCGGTGCTTCAGGCGATGGGACGGACCGCCGGTTTCATTCCGGCGGCGGCACGCCTCGCCGACCCGGAGCGGCGAATCCCGTTACAGATATACCTCGCCGAAACGGATCACACCCTCGATACACTTGCGGAGAATGTCAACGATGAGCTCAATCGGAGCGGACGCTGCATCGTGGTGGTGAGTGAAGGCTTCAACGTGGGCTCGATCGGGGAGGCGCGTGACGGTTTTGGACACGTCGAATACGGGGCGAGCAGGAACACGGTGGCGCAGGCCGTCGTCAATCACCTGAACGATGTCGGTTTGGCGGCGCGCGGCAACGCCACCGGGCAGGTGCCGGGCGTGCTTCAGCGATCGACATCGATTTTTGCCTCGACCGTCGATATCGAGGAAGCGTACCAGGTAGCCCGGAAGGCGGTGGAAATAGCGATAGAGGACGGTTCCGGTCGTATGGCTACCATCCTTCGCGAAGATGGTGATGATTACCGCGCGGTCTACGGAAATGTTCCGTTGACCGCAGTTGCGAACTCACAACGGTATCTGCCGGCGGAGTGGATCGCCCCCGGCGGAACCGATGTTACCGACGATTACGTACGATACGCACAGCCGCTTATCGGAGCCGCGTGGCCCGAAATCAAACTGGAGCACGGGCTGCAGCGATTTGCCCGACTCGAGGCCGATCGGATCGAGAAGAAACTCCAACCGTATGTGCTGGTAAAGATGCGGAAATAGAACGGCAACGAGCAATCACGCCGATCATAAGAAACGATCGCTCGCGCTCTTTGAATCGACCGTCGCTTTCGTGGCGCCGGTCGAGATACCGCCGTCCACGAGTAGTGTTTGTCCGGTGATGTATTCGCTCGCGTCCGAGGCGAGGAAGACAATAGAACCTTCCAGATCGGTCGGTTGCCCGGGACGTTTGAGCGGTATCCTGTCGACGAGATACTCCACCCATTCCTTGTTTTCATAGAGCACCGCATTCTGGGCGGTTTTGAACCATCCCGGCGCCAGACAGTTTACGGTGATACCGTGCGGCCCCCAATCGTCGGCAAGGCTCATCGTCAGCTGCTTGACCCCGCCGCGACTCGCGCAGTACGGAGCAAGTCCCGCATACCCGAATACCGATGTTACCGATCCGATGTTGATGATTCTCCCGTATTTTCGCCGAATCATCGTTTCGGCGATTGCCTGTGCAACAAAAAACGTACCCCGTAGATTCGTGTCGAGCACCGTGTTCCACTCGTCCCATGTGATTTCGAGAGCCGGTTTCCTGACGTTGCATCCTGCGTTATTGACGAGAATGTCGATGTGATTGCACGCCTCAATCGCTTGATCTCTCATTCTATGTATGCTTTTTTCGTCTCGAACATCGAGCTCGATTGGAACCGCTCGTCGGCCGAGGGTTTCGATTTCCTGTTTGAATTGATTCAATGACCCTTTTGATCTGCTGGTGATAACCAGATCCGCTCCGGCCTTGGCAAGTGCACGCCCGAAGTACTGTCCGAGCCCCCGGCTTGCTCCCGTTACGATTGCCGTTTTTCCGGACAGATCGAATAGTGATTTTTTCATATTGTTGGAGTATAAACTATAGAGGCGGGCGGGTCATCCCGATACCGGCCGTGGAACGTTTGATTGATTTCTGGTGATGGGAGGAAAACATGGCCAAAAAACTGTACATACCTTTTTTATGTTTATTACTGATGATATCGACTGCGCTGTATGCGGATGGTCCGGATACACAGCTACCGAGCGAGGTCGAAGCGCTTGCTGCACAGACGGTAGATTTTGCTGCAAATACGATATCGGTATCTCGTAATCGTCCGGGCACGTTGCTGGTCAGACCGTTTACCGACGCCGGGAGTGTCCCTGCGTTTGGAGAGCTTTTTGCCGTCGCGGTTTCCACGCGTCTCGCCGAACGGGCGGTACCGGGATTGAGCGTTATCGGTATCGTCGAGGATGAGGAAGTGCCGGAAACCGACTATATCGTCACCGGGCGTTTGTTCAATACCGGAGATGCGCTCCAGATAGCCGTACAGCTTTTGGAAGGCGAAAATCAGGCGATA
>CAYLZA010000350.1:0-4264 GCA_964387575.1 uncultured Spirochaetales bacterium
CCTGACCACACCAGTGTGGTCAGGCGGCCGTTTCTGCATTAACACCGTCTTGTCTTTTGGTATCGCGAGCTGCCGCTCGTAATCGTGACCATCGGTATTCGACCGTCGATATTCGACCGGCGGTGTTTGTGAAGGCAAAGCTTCGTCGCGCTAAATCTGGATACCGAATCCTACATTCACGTTAACTTTGTTGATATCGGTGTTTTCGAAGTTGCCGCTCAAGGCGTCTCCTATTACGAACGACATTCCCTGTAGATTTGCACCGACGCTCGTGTGTACTACCAGAAAGAGCAGCTTCAGCTCCAGCCCGGCCGTCAGATAGATCGACAGGTCGTTTGCCGCGTTTGCCGCACCCACGTCGAGATTGAATGTGCTGAACGGTTCGGTCTCTTCGGGATTCGTCTGCGTCGCGGTAAATGCGGCGCTTACATCGTAGGACGACCAGTGATACCAGGTTGATATCCGCAAAAACGGTACAAAAACGTAGAGCAATGACTTGGACAGCTGAAGATCGAGCCCGAATCCGGTGGAGGTTCCATTCAGCATCAGATCGCCGTAGAGATCCAGCGTTGATCCGAGCAGATCGACAGGCTCGTCAAGAAAAGTGTCGAGGCTCGTAAGATTGTAGGCGATGCTCGTTTTTGCGTGTGCGAAACCGAGCGAAACCGACAGTGCCGGTCTCAGGCCGGTCTCCGACATCAGAACTTTGCGCACATCGAATCGCAGATTGAGCATTTCCGCGTCAAGATCGGCAAGCTGTTCCGGTACGGTCATAAACTGATCGAGAACGCTTACCACCAACTCGTCCGAGAGATAGAATCCCGATCCGAGAAACTCGAACCCACCTGCAATGCCGAAGCCGATATTGCCGCGTATCGTAGGTAATCCGAAAATATTCTGCGTGGCATTGTAGATGTCGGAGATATCGGTTTGACCGATGTTCGATTCGATGAGGTCCGGAAGCGGTAACGCCTCGAATTGCCACACCGTCTCAGGATTCTGCAGTACCGAACCAACGCCGTCAAAAAGCGTTGCACCGATTCCGGGCACACCGATCGAAAAACGGGGAAATCGACCGAGCTCGGCGTCCCCGAAGGTGTGTCCCGCAAGCGTAATCTGATTCATGTTGACGAGAATTTCGTTTCCGATTCCACCGAAAAGCGTTGATAGATCCGGCCCGAGCTTGTCGAGTGGGAGCAATCCTGCGCCATCTTCGGCATAAGCCGAAAACCCGATCAAGAAAAGCAAGAGAATAGCAGCCAACTTTTTCATAACCCATCCTCTATTCCGCGATATGTGTTTCACTCTGACGTAACTATATCATACCTGATTGATTAGTTCACGCCGGCCGGGGTACGTTGCTACGTAGAACGACCGCCGGCTCGTATATTGTGCTGTGCGACAAACACGCGTGTAATCGGCCGGCGTCCGACATCGAAGCTATGCGACGAGGAGAGCTTTATGAAAAATTCCGCACCACTGCTCGGTCTATGCCCGATCGGCAAATTCGTTTTTTCGCACGAAGACGCACTGAGACAGAAGAAGGCGATTATCGAACGGCTCGAAGCCTGGAACGTAGACTATTGCACGATAGACGGCGTAATAACGGATGGAGTTGTTCGGGATCAAAAACACGTCGATCCGGTAGTCGAGCATTTCAAGGAGAAAAAAATCGATGCACTGTTCGTTCCCCACTGCAACTTCGGTACCGAAGGCGCGGTCGGAATGATCGGTAATAAGCTCGGAGTGCCGGTGCTGCTATGGGGACCGCGGGATGAAGCGCCTTTGTCCGACGGATCGAGATATCGCGATTCGCTTTGCGGAATGTTTGCAACGAGCAAGGTGCTGAACAAGCTCGACGTTCCGTTTACGTATATTGAAAACTGCCGGATCGACGATCCGGCTTTCAAGGAAGGCGTCGATCTCTTTTTGCGTGCCGCTTTGGTTGCAAAATCGGCACGCTCGATGAGGATCGGCCAGATCGGTGTGAGAGTCGATTTTTTCTGGACCACGATCGATAACGAAAGCGAGCTGCTCCAGGATTTCGGCATTGAAGTACTGCCCTTCGATATCGCCGATTTCATACGTTCGGTGAAGGAGCGAGCGGAGAAAAACCGGGATGGATACAAGCGGGAGCTCAAGGGATTCGCACCATATTTCGCCGATCCCTCGGTTCTAGAGACCGATGGAACGTTGCGGAATCTCGCGATGCGCGACGAAATACTCGAAATCGCCGAGCGGGAAAATATCGACGCCTTCGCGCTCAAGACGTTTACATCAATACCGAATGAGCTCGGTGTCGGCGTTCCGCTCGGACTGATGCTTGTAAAGGATACGGTGCCGGTTGCCGCAGAGACCGACATCCACGGCGCGATAAGCTCCGCACTCATCGGGGCGGCATCACGAAGCGATGATCCGGTCTTTTTCCCTGAATTTACGGTACGGCATCCTGACAACGACAACGGAATTCTTTTATGGCACGGATCGGCGCCGTATTCGCTCAAGCATCCGGATATCAATACGCTCGAATGCTATCCGCCGTGGATTCTCAAAGGACTACCCGGCGCGTCCCCGAAGATGCGTCTCAAGGACGGACCGCTTACGGTCTGCCGATTCGACGGCGAACGCGGAGACTATGTGCTCGGTATCGGTGAGGGGCATACGATGGAGGGACCGGACACGCGTGAAGCTTACGTTTGGATGGAGGTTGACGATTGGCCGAAATGGGAGCGTACAATCATGGAAGGGCCGTATATCCATCACTGTTCGGCGGTTTATGAGCACTGCGGCGATGCCCTCGAGGAGGCGTGCAAATATATTCCGCATCTACGGGCCGAGCGGTTTGATACTAACTCCTGAGGTCTATTCAATTAAGCGGACTACTTCGGTGATCTGCTTCCTCACACTCGGGAACGCGATGTGAGTATGAAAGCTCTGCTTGAAACCGAGCAACGAATACCGGAAACTTCTCGGAGTTTGTCGAAAGCTCGACGATGAAGCGCATACCTGTTCTGAATCCGGGGCATGCAATAGAGCTTGCCGGGCTCGGGCTCAAAGCGATCAACGAGGTTACAAGGTATGTTGAACGGTACGACATTGAAGTCTCCGATGCCTCGCAACAGCGTTTGGACTATGCCGAAGATGCGTTGCCGCGAATCTTGGAACGGGCGTGAGTACGGGGGTACCGCGAAAACACACACGGAATTCTTCAAAGCGTGGACAGCGAGACCGGCGAAGTGAAGGACGCTACTATCCGAATACAAATCTCATGTTGTTCCCGTATCGCAGCAGAGACGGTGAAACCGGTGATGTGATCGACACGATGCCGGTGTTACCGGAAGCCGATCCGTTGTATCATACGAATATGGCATTACTCGACGTTTGGGAGCTTTTGTGGCCCGCGCACTGGAGAGAGGCAACGTGATGAGAATCGGATTGGCACAGACAAATATCACACCCTATATCGGATGTCCGATGGCGGGTTTTGCATCAAGAACTGATGTGTCACAAGGAGTTCATGACGAGCTCTATGCAAAAGCACTCGTTATTGAAGCGAATGAGTCGGTTGCGCTGGTTACAACCGATATAATCAGCTATCCCGGAGCGATGGTACGGCGAATACGGAAACAAATATCCGAGGAGACCGGTATACCGCCGGGGGGAATTCTTCTTTCCACATCGCATACCCATTCCGGCCCAGCTCTCGAAGAAGGGCTCGGTGGCCTCGGCATTGCAGATAGACACTATCAGGAAACCTTGATACTCGATATCGTCGGCGCAGTGTGCTCGGCATGGAAAAGACGCGAGCCGGCTCGCTGGGGCGTTGCTTCCGGATCGGTATCGGATATCGGCGTTAACCGGCGGTCTTCATCGGGAAACCCGGTCGATACCGAGGTTGGGATTATGAAAGCCTGTGCGGATTCCGGGGCTTTTAACGCCCTTCTAATCAATTACACCTGCCATCCGGTTGTGCTCGGCCCCGACAATCTCAATATATCCGCCGATTATCCGGGATACGCGAATCGTGTTCTCCAACGCGCCCTGGCCGACGGCACAACGATACTGTTTTCCAACGGAGCCGCCGGTGATGTAAATACCGGACATTCCGCCGATCTCAGCGCGCTCGGATACCATATCCCCGGAAGGACATTCGAGCGTGCCGCAACACTCGGTACCAGGCTCGCCGGTGCAGTGCTCAGCTCGTTCGAAAGCGTCGAGCTCGATCAAATCGAAGAGGTTTCTTCGGCGACGGAAACGCTTACGG
>CAYLZA010000351.1:0-4260 GCA_964387575.1 uncultured Spirochaetales bacterium
CATCGCAATTTGTGGTATGATGGGAAACAACACAGAGGTTCTTCTCGAATGATATCGAAACAATCCACACCGTCGGGGCTTTTTGCTCAATCGCAACATCGTACGGAGAACAGACCACTCGTCAGATGGTGGTGGTTCGCCCAGAAAATCAGAAAAAGCGATATAAACACGCAGCTCGACTGGTTGCGGCACAATGGTTTCGGCGGAGTGGAAATTGCATGGGTTTACCCGAGTAAGAAAAGCCGAGAAATTCCGTCGTTTCTTGGACCCGAGTGGTGCGACCTCGTCGGCTATACAAAACGGGCGTGCGAAGAACGGAACCTGATTTGTGATTTCACCTTCGGAACACTCTGGCCGTTCGGGGGGAGCATCGTCAAAGAACGGGACGCGTCGAAAACCTTCCACGGGACTTCGACGCAAAGACTCGAAAACACATGGGAAAACGGCGAAGGAAAACCCCCGAGCTATCTTATCGATCATCTCGATAAACGGGCGCTTGAAAACTACTCGTCGATCCTCGGCGAGGCGCTCAGACCCGCTCTCGCCGGACGTATTTCCGCGTTATTCTGTGATTCCTGGGAGGTTGATCCCGAAGGGCTCTGGACCGAAGGATTCGGTCATCGTTTCAGGGAACGATACGGGTACTCGATCGAGCCATATATGGGGTGCCTCGATTCGGAACCGCAACGACGATACGATTATATGCGTCTACGCGCATCGTACGTTCTCGAACAATTCTATAAACCGTATGCGCGTATTTGCCACGAGCTCGGCGCCCTCGCGCGGGTACAGTCACACGGAGCCCCAACCGATCTTCTCCGCGCGTATGCGTATGCCGATATCCCGGAATCCGAGGCGCTGCTGTTTGATCCGCAATTCTCGGTCATCGCCGCTGCCGCTGCCGCACTCTCGCGTCGTCCCGTCGTAACCGCCGAAGCGTTCAGCTGCCTCTACGGATGGCGGGCGTACCCGGGACCGGGCCAACATCAGACCGAAGAACAGCTTCCCGATTTGAAATATGTCGCCGACGCGCTTTTTGCCAACGGAGTAAATCAGATCATCTGGCACGGCATGCCGTTCAACGGCGAAGGTGAAAACAGTCGCTTCTATGCGACGGTTCATGTCGGCCCCGACGCCGCCTTCGCCGACAGATTGCCCGATTTCAACAATTATCTCCGCACCATTTCTTCGGCGATGAAACACGGAAAAACACGTTCACGGCTGGCGGTATATATTCCGAACGAAGACATGATGATGCGAGGAAAGCTCCCGGAACGTCTGCAAAGACCGAGCGCGCTCTACCACTGGGAGATGCAGTATCTGCGATTTTCGAAGAAGCTACGCGGCTACCGACCAATCTGGATCTCCGAGTCGTTTCTCATTGAAACAGATGTCGAGGCCGGCGTTCTTCACTGCGGGGATATAGAAGTCGACGCGCTTTATGTCGATGTAAAGTGGCTCGAGTACGCATCGCTGTGTGAGCTCAGGCGTATCGTCGATGAGGGAGGAGTGGTATTCCTCAGCCGGATTCCGAAGCAACCGGGAACCCTCCATATCGGGGACTACGACGAAACGCTCGACCGGCTGCTAAAGCACGGACGGGTAGAACGGGCTTTCCCGACAGAGGAGAATCTCACTCCGCTCGTATCCGGTACATCCGTCCCCGAGTTCTGGTGCCGCGGAGACACTGAAACATGGTACTTTTTCTTTGCACATCCCTGCGCTTCCACTATCACGTATCCGATGAAATACGGCGAGTCACACACGAGCGAGACGATAGTCAGGGATGTAACGCTGCACCTGCCCGGCGACCTCGAGGCGCCGTACAGGCTCATATTTCGGCCTTATGAATCGATCCTTCTCGAGTGCTCGAACGGCCGCGTAAAGCGCATCGACCTGGATTTTCATCCGGGAGAAGCCGTACCGGAGGAGTGAAAGGCGATCCTTCTGCTTTCTCCATGATCGGGCATGATGCCTTTGTTCTTCGTCTCGTTTATTCTTCTGGCCCAAATTAATCCGGCGCTTACGCTCATTTGCGGAACCGCAATCCCCCTGTTCGGATTTCTTATCGGAAAGGTGAGTATCCCGATTGCCGCCGAAAGCAAGAGGCGTCAGGAACAGGCTGCGGTGTACAAGGTCTATAACATGCAGCGCACCCTACATCGCAGTGATTCTTTCCGTGCAAACGGAAACCGGTCGGATATATAGCTTTTTTTGATGAATCGGACGCAGTACTCAATATGGAGCGCAACGACCTCACCCACCGACGATCCGAACAATCATATAATCTTTGACGAATACCTGGAAACGAATCCGACCGTCCGTTTCGGTTGAATACTGGATTGAACTCCCTGATACCGCGTCTTCGAGTCCCGAGACAACGAAATCCGGGTCGAGATGACAGACGGTCTCGTAATACCCGTAATCATCTATTAAAATCCCACCGGTTTCCTGTTGCATCTGGACGAGGTGAACGATCCAGTCCCCGTCCTTCCGAGTTGCAACGACGCGGATTCCGTTTGATCCTTCTACCTCCACTGGTCCCGGAAGTACTCCGCCGATTGTAAGCATCCCTCGAAATAGATTTCGATACCACGGATTCGGCTTGCAAGCGTACGATTCCAGAATCGGAAGCGCGAGATATATAGAGATACCGGCGCCGAATCGATGTATAACGAGCCCGGGCCGATCCGTGCGTTTTCCCTGAGGAGCGTGATCGTGAAAAATATGATACTGCCGGCTCCAGTCGGTTTCGATGAGCGGGTCGGTTATCGTGGCGTACACCTCGGTCGCCTCATGTACGTTGCAGGAAAGCGGGCGACTGTTCCCGGGCTGTTGATACCCGGAATCCTTGAACAGAAGCGGTATCTCAGGCAACATTCCGTCGATCGGCGTTGAAAATCGATCGAGATATCCGATCGAATAGTTCGAGTACCCGGCAAAATCGACGCCGAATACGTCGGAGAGTAGGAAATTGTTCCGTTGGACTCCGGTTTCGTCATAAAGCGAGGTTATATAGGTCGATATTAGTACACCGCCGTCGGCGACATATTGCCTGACCGCGTCCGCGGTCGATTCCGACATCGCTGCCACGTTCGGCAATACGAGACACGAATATTCCTCGAGCCGGCGTGGCGGAAAAAATCCGTCGATGCCGCCCTCGCTTCCGGTTTTCAGTACGTATTCTCCGTGAATGATGTCTGCAGGTATTCGCAGAACGTCCAGGATCGTCGAACAGATGACCGTTGCCGATGCCCCACCGTAAGCGCGGGCATCGTATCGCAATCCACCGCAGTCGCGCTCCGACGGGTGCGTTCGAGCACTGTGTTTGCATCCGAATGCAGCACCGCGCACGAGGCAATCGAAATCGCACCTTCGCAGTACGTTTCACGCTCGCGAATCCACGCAAAAAGACCGCCGATGAGGTCGTAGACCGCGGGAATAACCCGGCCTCCGTAGTCTCCGAACGGAACGGGAGAGTGGTTTACGGTTACCCCGCCCCCGTTTGCAAGCGCGAGAGCGCTCGTCGCCTTGAGCGTAGCGAGCGTCGTCACGGTGTGATGTCCCCACGATCCGATCGATTCGGGCATCCAGAGCTCAAACGGTTTACCCGAAGCGTGCATCCATTTGGCTTTTGCGCTGCACAGATCATATGCCGGTGGATGAGCCTCCGTGCCGTACGAAGTAAGCTCCTCGTCCAACCGGTGATCCGGACTCATATTACCCGATGAGTTCCAGCTCCACTCCATGCCGGGTCTTACCGATTCTACTTCATGCTTTACCGACAGGAGAAAGTCGCGACGGATCCGTTCCTTGTACATCGCAAAATTGTGCCATTCCGGCGCCGAAAATGAGTCCGGTATCAGCTCGTACTCGTTCTCCCGGGCAAACCCGTCTCTGCACCACCGGCAGTAGCATCCCTTCGTATGCCAATATTGAATATCGAGCATGATCCCGTCCACAGGATATCGATCCGCTATCTCCTTCAGATGCCCGATCAACCACTTTCGGTAGGTCGAAACACTCATGCAAAACATCGGATAGTTCTCGAATGCAAGCGAATTCCCTTCAGGATCGCGCTGCAACCACTCGGAACGTTCTCCGCTCGTATCGTAGTCGAGAAGGACATTGAAGTATGCGATGAAACGGATTCCCCGATTTCGTACCGCCGTGCATATTCTTCCAAAAAGATCGTCGTCGGAAGAAAGGGCGGGATTCATCCTCCCGATCTTCGTCGGGTAGAGCGCATTACCGAAGGCG
>CAYLZA010000352.1:0-4257 GCA_964387575.1 uncultured Spirochaetales bacterium
GAAAAAACGTAAAGAGCACCACCACCATCACGTTTGGTGTCATACCGAATCCGAACCAGATAATCAGAAGCGGTGCAACGGCGAGAATCTGCACCGTCTGAGAAGCAACGAGAAGCGGATACAACGCCTTTCTGAGTAATGGAACCATGTCCATAACCGCTGCGAACGCGATACCGAGGACGATCGCTATACCGAGTCCGAGCAGTGTTTCGGTCAAGGTTGTCACGATTGCTCTACCGAGAACCTCGCTCGTCTCGAGTCCCGCGTTAACGACCTGCGCCGGTGAGGGGAGGATAAAGCCCGGTAAGCCGGTTGCCATGACTATAAGCTGCCACGCGACGACGGCACCGAGTACTACCGTTGCCGGTGGAATAAACGTACGCCATTTCGACGATTTTGCTTCTTTCATGATGATCGTCCGCTCGAAAGCGTACTCACTTCGTACTTCACACCGCTCTTTTGAATGACCTTTATCGCCCGTTCGACGATAGGAATCGCATCATCGACAAGCGGTAATACCTGAATCGATACGTTCATCATTTTCGAGCTCATGTTCACTCCCTCGTACATCTTCTCCGGGTGAATGCAGGTCGGCATTCACCTGAAAGATGCGGTCCTTTTTCGAGTGCGATCGATACGACCATCTACACGAGTTGGTGCTGAAATTCGGCAGGAAGCTCAAATCGGTTCCCTCCGCTGGCATTACCCAGTTCAGGTTCATCGGGTGTAATCTCAGCCGTATGGCACCCCTGTTACTAGTAAAATAGTACTACGGTACGTTCGGGTCAACTCCTGGAAGCGGTATCTCGAGGCGGCCGCCGGGAACCGACGCCGCCAAACGATCACGCCGGCACCAGCGCTCCGGAGCGGTCGGGCCGTTATCACAGAATAATGCATTCCATCCGGTCTAAAATAAGGAATTGTGCACGTATTTCGGCGTATTGTTCATCGGAGCTCTTCGCATGATAGAGTAGATTTACGGCCATGGAACAACGAGAAAACGCGCAGTTTGGTGCAAAAGCAATCGATCCCGGTACCGATAAACTCCCCGGCGTATTTCCGCGGGAAATGGGGCCGAATACGGTAAAATACCTGACGGAGGTGGCCGAATCGGGACTGACGTCCGATATGTACGATCGGTTCAATGCGAAGATAGCCGAGATCTACGGTGTTCGATTCGCCGTCGGAACCCCGGGATGCACCCAAGCGGTGTTCGCAGCGATGCTCGGGATGGATTTCGAGCCGGGAGCCGAGATCATTACGGCACCGATCGCCGATTACGGTACCATCGCCGGGATGCTGTTCGAGAATTATATCCCCGTGTTTGCCGACACCGATCCGGGTACCGCACTCATCAGCGCCGATACGATAGAGCCGTTGATCGGCCAACGTACCCGCGCGATAATGTGTGTTCACAAGCTCGGACTACCGTGCGATATGGACCCGATCATGGAGCTTGCACAAAAGCACGGACTTCCCGTTATAACCGATGTCTGTCAATCGATTCTCGCCGAGTACAAAGGCAGCCTTTCCCGAACGCTTGGTGACCTCGGATGTTTTTCGTTCGATGCGGAAAAGACCTGCGGCGGAGACATCGGAGGCGCGGTGGTAACCGACAACGAGGATATCTATAATCAAATACAAAACAGGGCGATCGCCAGGGGAGCTTTCAAAGAGCCCGGATTCGGGCGAATACACACATATCGCGGATTCGCCACACGAATGCCTCAGTGCACGGCGGCTACCTGTCTGGCGAATCTGGAGATTCTGCCCCGTCAGGTGATGCAGCGGCAAAAGATGGCGACGTATCTCGACGAGCTGATCGGAAAAATCGAAGGCATAATTCCGTATACTGTCCCGGCGGATCGGACACATACATACTGGATGTACGGGTTTTCGGTTCGACCGGACGCTTTTGACTGCACGCCCGATGAGTTTGCGGATGAGCTCAAGGAACGTGGAGTCCCCGGAGCCGGAATGGGTCGATACTATCTGATGCCTGCAGCGCTTCCGTTTCTCGCGGAAGAAGCGGAAGCCCGACGGTTCCCGTATTCCGAAATACGCGATCCCGGAAACCATACCTACTCGGCCGAAGCGGTACCGAATGCCAAAGCGTTTCTCGATACATGGATCCGGTGGCCGTGGACGGAAAAATACACCGAGACACACATCGAACATAGTGCCGATATCATTAGATCAACAGCGAAAAAGCATCACGCCTAGTATAAAAAGGAGTACAAAGTGAAACGAGTTGTGATAGTCGGTGGTGAAACACACATAGGTGAAATAACAAATCTCAACGGTACGGAGTTGGATATCGTCGCGGTTTCGGTTCGCGATGATCAAATCGAATGGGCGAAGGAACAATTTGGGGTACCTGTAGTAGACGATTATACATCCATGCTGCAGGAATATTCGCCTGATATCGTAGCGGTGGCCAATGAGAACGATGTGAAAGCTTCGGTCATTATGGAAGCCCTGAAAGCAGGATGTGACGTGATATCGGACAAGCCGTTGTCGATTACGCTCGAGGATCAACAGAATATAGAGAAACTGCTGACCGACAATCCCGACAGACGGTTGCTGAATCTTCTTACCTTGCGCGGCGTGCCTCACTGGCGTTCTCTCCACAACCTGGTACTGGAAGGAAAGATCGGGCTTCCCGCTTTTGTTCATGTGCGAATGGCGGTCCGGCTCAAGCGCGAGCAGCGACCGCCCTGGTTTCTCGATATCAACCGCTCGGGCGGGTTGTTTCTCGATCTGTTGATTCACGGTCTCGATCAGATCGAGTGGGTTACGGGAAGACGGATCACGGCGGTTACCGCAGTTACGGGAAATTTCGCCGATCCCGGTGACCCGAGTTTCCGGGATCACGCGTCGGTATTCTGTGAGCTCGATAGCGGGGCTTCCGCAGTGGTCGAGGGACAACGGATGCTCCCGGATACCAAAGGTTCGGATTATCGTATGCATGTCGCCGGCACCGGTGGTTTTGCGGACCTCGATCATGCGGCAAAAAAAGTCGATTATACGAATGCCGGCGGGAGCGACCTCGAACCGACCGAGTATCCGGAAGCTACTTCGGTGGTTGCCGACTGGCTCTCGGGCGGCACCGCAGTCACACAGGAGGCGTCATTACGTGCGAATTATCTTGCGCTGATGGCGACCGAATCGGCGCGTCGCGGTGAAAGGATAACGATATAATAGGAGCCCGTTATGGGTATCACCTGTTCTCGAAAAAGCGTTACGGCCGGGACCGTGACCGATATCGATCTTTCAATAGAAGTCCGCGAGTTGGGAGAGTCCGACACGCTTCGCTGCGGTGCCCGCTGGTGGCTGTTAATGGATATCCGTCAGGATGCGGGCCGATTTCAATCGGAATCCTCGAAATCGGAGAACTACGTTTCGGCGTATCTCGTGTACGGCGACGGATCAAAAGAGAAATTGCAGACCACGTGTGCATCGGTTCGAACGCTCGATCTTTATCCCTCCGTGCCCGAATTTCTTCACATGTGTGAGATTGCTCTCGCTCCCGAAGGCATGCCGGAAACCGCTGATGTGAACGACCCCGTGGCGACACGCGAAGCAGACACGCACGATGCGATGAATAGCGACGCTTCGAAGCACGCGGGCGAGAAATCGGTTCGAGTCGAGGTTTCGATACAATCGTGGGAAACACCGGAACGGCCTATACAGTCGTTTCACTTGTGGGTTGTCGACGGAGCCGACGGCGTTATCTCGTTTGAGCCGACCGGCTACAAGAGCTATCGTACATTTTCCTCCGATTTCGACCGGCTCCAGGATCGGCTCGATGCGGCGGCTATAGAAGCTACGGGCTCCTACCGGGCCGTACTTCCCGAAAATACACGAAAGACCAACGGCATCGTGTGGGGAGAGCTTCACGGTATGGCTTTCAATCAGCGCCCGCTCGACGATTTTTATCGGTATGCGCGGGAGGTAACGAAGCTCGATTTCTGCGCTGCCGTTTTGTTCAGCTACAATACATGCGTCGACGATGTGTGGAACCAGGTGAAAGAAGCCGCCGCACGAAACAGTGAGCCCGGTCGATTCGTTGCGATTACCGCGTTCGAGTGCGGAACGCCACCCGACGACAGTCACCGGGTTGCGTACTTCTTCGACGACGAAGACGTTCCGCCGATTTTTTGCGAATCGAGACCGCCCGCTCTCGATCCGTCATTGCAGGGTCGATTTCATCCGGACACGATATACTGCGCGGATCCGGGACAACTCTACGATGCG
>CAYLZA010000353.1:0-4254 GCA_964387575.1 uncultured Spirochaetales bacterium
AGAACGGGAAAAATAGATTCGTCGATACGTGCCGGAAGGTTCCCTATGTTACATTCGGTGAGAACGCCGGTAGCCTGAGTAAAATCGTGGCAGAGTCTGCTGAAAAAAATACCCGTGTTGTTCGGCGCTTGCTTTTTGATATCCCGGAGCTTGTACAGAATGGTCCTCGTCTCACGGAGTGTCGAGGAAGCGACTTCTTTTGTCTTGCCACAATACTCGAGAAGTTTTTCAGGATTCTCACGAATCAGGTGCCTCGATGCGTTCATCATCATCGAAATATTCGTCATCGAATAGCCGATCGAATCGTGCAGGTCTCTCGTAATCCGAAATCGCTCCCGCTCCGCCGAATCGGCTTCCACGTTTTCGATATATCCTACAAAAGATTGATTAGCTGCGCTCAGATTTTCAAGCGATTGTTCCTGCGAATCGAGACGCCTGCTTTTTTCGACGAGCTGCTCGCGATAATACATAAAGGTTTCACAAATCAGAACCATGAGCAGCTCGAGTAAAAACAATAAACTACGTTCCGAAAACGAAGCTCCGTTTTTCAGCCCGATTGCCATAGCCGATAGCAGCACCCCGATATTGAAAAGCGATGCATATACCAGAGATACTCTCATACTTATCTGCAGGAGAAGAGGAAACACGACGGCAACTTCAATTAGCGGCAGGCTATTTTGTATTACGTTTAGAAAAACAACGACGAAAAAGATGTGACAACACAGCGCACCAAAACGCGCGTGTGTATGAGAAAGGAAAATTTGGCCGAAGATACTGAATCCGATCAGAGTAATAATAAAATATGCGGTAAGATCGGGAATTGGGGCTGCAATCGTTTCGTTTTGCTCGTAGATCAGTATCGAGGTCGAGAGCAAACATAATGCAGAAACCCCGAAAATCACTAATTCGATCGGCTCGGGTTTCCTGAACATGTATATGCTATTGTAGTACACCTTTGTTACCGGCACAAGAAAAACCTCTTGTATTTCAGCAGTTCCAACGTGGTTATATGAACCTCACTTGCCGATGCCGTTTCTTACGATACCGCCTGACCACACCAGTGTAGTCAGGCGGATCACCGGGAAACGGCCTCCGGCGGATATAGGCGCCAAGCAATTCAAAATCTGAAATCAGATTTTGAATTGCTGTCTTGTATTTCAGCAGTTCCAAACGTGGTTCTTTCCGGCAAAAATCGCCTTCACCGGTGCGGTCTATATCACTCATTGCTAAACCGAAATCGCTTTATAATGTGTTATACCGAACGTATCGCACACGGTATTAACATAACGATCACGGACAACAAGGATTACTCTATGAGTCAAATTGCTTTCCACGAGTCTTCGAACTGCTTGCGCAAAACCTTCGCCTTTCGACTCGAGCTTTCCTACTTCGTCGATGACGATATCGTGTGAATCAATATCGATCGCGTTCATAATCCACGATTCAGCTTCGGTAAAGCCTTTGTCGATACATAGGTATTTCCCGATTGTCCGGGTCGGGCCGGTCGTGTTGCCGTATATGCCGAAAAGGTTTCTTTCAGTACCGGCCGTATCGGCGATACCGCTTCTCAACCGGAGCAGCGGAACCGTTTTCGCCGTTCCCGCTCGTAGAGCATCGTACCCGATGTGTTGGTCGTGCTGGTACGCTTTGATCGAAAAAACACCGTCCAGATCTCTGAGATTGGTTCTGCACCAGGTCGTTTTACCGGAATCCCTCGGTCCGGTTACGATGACTATTTCTTCTCTTTCACCCACAGCTTGAGCTCGACTTTTTCCGGATCTTCCACGCCTCGAAGGGCCTTTATCATACCGACGACTCCTCCACCGAGCATCCGTTCGGCAAACGAGTTCAAGTCGATTTCGGTACCATCGACCTTGATAGTGACTCGCACAGATGTATCCTTCGATTCTTCCATTATTCTTCCACTCGATTATTTCCAGTTTCTTGACCGATATAATGACGGTAAATGAGATTCAACGCCGTAGCAAGCGGCGGGAGCCGGGAGCGGCAACAGTCGTCGTCCGGTGCAGGCGGGCCGTATCGTGCCTGCGGTGGAAGCGGTTGTCATCCGAAAGTTTTTTTCTCATTATGGAGCAAGGCATGCGTCGAGTAGTGGCTGCATACCACGATGCTCGACGATCCGGTGAGGAATATTGTCGTGATTGAGTTACCCAATATGCTGCTCCTCGGTTCACTCGGTCGTAATTCAGGGAAGACCGAATGCGGCGAGGCGATTATTCGCAGACTCAAACGAACGACCGGCGAGGGCAAGCTCGCGAGGGGTGCGGTTGATGAACCGACGGCTTCAGATCCGGCTGCCCCCGATCCAGCGGCACCGGCTCCGGCGGCATTTGCTCCGGCGGCCCGGGACGGGGCGGTGGAACAACGCGTTATCGCCGTGAAAGTAACGACGATCCGCGATGAAGCCGGCGGTTGTCCTCGGGGAGGGAAGGGATGCGGTGTCTGCGGTTCCTTGTCGGAAGATTTCGACCTGATCGAAGAAAGATCGACGGGACCGGATGATGTCGATAGCGCCCGAGCAAAGGATACCCACAGGCTCCTTCGTGCAGGTGCAGATCATGTGTATTGGTTACGCGTCAAAGAACCGTGTCTGCACATCGGCGCCCAAAGACTCAGTGAGTTATGCGAGTCGGGCGTTCCGGTTATTTGCGAGTCGAACAGCCTCCGCTCGGTGGTGAAGCCGGGGCTGTTTCTCATGATGAAACCGGAGAAGCTCGGCAGGCCGAAGGAATCGGCGGTAAAGGTTTCGGCTCTCGCCGACGTGGAAATACGGTACTCGGAGAGAGGCGGGGCGGATGGACCGGTTTTCGGTGTGTTTGCCCCGACGATCGAGAGAATAGGTTTCGAAAACGGCCGGTTTGATTACCGTCTTCCCGTTACCGCGGTTGTTTTAGCCGGTGGGAAAAGCAGCAGGATGGGCAGCGACAAGGCACTCTTAAAAGTCGATGGGAAAGCGATGATCGAGCACGTAGTCGACAGGTTGCGGCCATGGTTCGATGATGTCCTGATTAGCGCCGGCGAGAGCAACCGTTACCCGTTCTTGCATGTGAGACAGCTTTCGGATCCGTTCGAGGATACCGGGCCACTCGCCGGTATCCTGGCAGGGCTCGAAGCATCCCCAACCGAATACACGTTTTTTCATGCATGTGATATTCCCGACGCCGATCTATGCGTCGCGATGCGAATGTTTTTCCGGTCGTGCGAAGACGCCGAACGCTCCGACGGTGCAAAGCCCGATGCAATTGTTCCGATCAATCCGGACGGAAAAATCGAGCCGGTTTTTTCGTTTTATCGCCGAACCTTGATTCCGTTGATTCACCGCAGGATAGAAGAGCACAGGCGAAGCATCCGGGGAATATACGATCAATGCATCGTGAAATACTGGAAGCTCGGGCCGGATGAAACACTGAAAAATCTCAACACGCCTTCCGATTACGCACAGTATGTAGAATAGCCGCGCCATCAACTCGCTGCCCATCGTCCGGATCGCCGTGCCGCTTTTTATCCAGACCATGCTGATCTTCGGCTTGGTTGGCCGGCACGCTTGCTGAATCCAAGCTACGAGGACCTCGCACAGAAGGCAGCTTTTGCACAATAGCGTTTTCGGGGTCACTGCGCGATTGTCAGGATTCCAGCGCTTCGCGCACCTTTTTCGCCATGCCTTTCGTCGAGAAAGGTTTCTGGATAAAGTTCACGCCTTCTTCGAGCACGCCCTGGTGGGCGATGACGTTGGCGGTGTAGCCGGACATGAACAGGTTTTTGAGGTCGGGATAGAGCTCTTGCAGCTGTTGCGCCAACGCGCGTCCGTTCATTTCGGGCATGACCACATCGGTGATGAGCAGGTCTATCTTGCAGTCGTAATCGCGGGCGACGCGCAAGGCCTCGCTCGGCGCGGCGGCGGTCAGGACGGTGTAGCCCAAGCGCTCGAGCATCTGCCTGGCCAGCTGCAGAAGCGTAACCTGATCCTCGACGATGAGGACGGTTTCATGTCCGCCGGCCGGCGCTGCATCGCTTCTGGAAGCGTTGTCTGTTTCCAGGGAGTCCGCCTCTATCACCGGAAGGTAGATGCGGAAGGTCGTGCCGGCTTCCGGTTCGCTGTAGACGTTGACGAATCCGTTATTCTGCTTGACGATTCCGTAGATGGTAGCCAATCCCAGGCCCGTGCCCTCGCCGACGCCCTTGGTGGTGAAGAAGGGCTCGAAGATGTTGGCGCGGGTCTCCTCGTCCATACCG
>CAYLZA010000354.1:0-4249 GCA_964387575.1 uncultured Spirochaetales bacterium
GGTTTTGTGAGAAAATCGGTCATCCCCATCTCCAGGGCTTTTTCCCGTTCTCCGCGAACGGCATTTGCCGTTACCGCGATAATCGGCATCTCCCATCCGGATTCGCGGATCGCCTGAGCCGCTTCATAACCGTTCATTTCGGGCATCTGTACATCCATGAAAACCAGACGCACATCGTTTTTGATCAACTCAACCGCTTCGCGGCCGTTCGAGGCAAGCTTGACCCGAATACCGAGACTCTCAAGGATCGTGCGGAAGAGCTTCTGATTTATCTCGTGATCTTCCGCGACGAGTACCGAACCGATGAACAACTCATCCTCGGGTTCGACGACTTCCTCGAGCGGCTCCGCCTCGTCTATCTCCTCGAGCTCCTCCGCATCAGAAAAGGCTCTTGTCAAAGCGGTGTAGAGCTCCTCCCGCTTTACCGGTTTGGCCAGATATCCTTCGAACCAGTTGAGAAGCTTCATTTTGGCTTCGTCGCCACTCTTACCGGCAGGGCTCATGAGAAACAGGTGCGTATCCTTTATCGAGTCGTCCGCATGAATTTCGCTTGCAAGATGCCATCCGTCGATTCGAGGCATGAGAAGATCGATGAGACAGATTTCGAAGGTGTTTCCCTTCTGAGCCGCTTCGCGCAGATCGGTCAACGCTTCGGGTGCCGTTTCCGCTTCGGTAACCGTTACTCCCCAGTCTTCGAGATAGGCCCGAACGATCTTCCTCGATTCGGAATTATCGTCCACGACAAGCGCATTACACTCGTCTGAAAACGGCGAGCTGCGGGGCGTCTCGGTAAATGCGTTTTCGGCGTAGGGGAACGGTACCGTAAACCAGAATTCCGAACCGACACCCTCTTCGCTTTCGACGCCGATCTCTCCGCCCATCATCTGAACCAGGTTCTTCGAGATCGAAAGCCCCAACCCGGTTCCCCCGAAACGACGCGTCGTCGATGAATCTACCTGTGAGAAATCCTTGAAAAGCTTTTCCGTTTTATCTTTAGGGATGCCGATACCGGTATCGCGAACGGTCACCCGTATATGCGCCGCATCGCCGTCGCTCTTTTCGAGTATCACCGATACCGCAATCTCACCTTCCGTCGTAAACTTCATCGCATTATTGAAAAGATTTACGATAATCTGCCGTACCCGTACCGGATCGCCCATCAACCGTCGAGGCACCGCGGAGTCGATATACACCAGTACCTCGAGCTGTTTCTTGTGTGCCTCGAGCGCTACGAGATCCACCGCATCTTCGGTCGTCGTGTAGAGATCGAAGTCGATGTTCTCCAGGTTGAGCTTCCCCGCCTCGATTTTGGAAAAATCGAGAATATCGTTTATCAGACTCAATAAAACTTCAGCCGAAAACTCGATCTGATTCGCATATTCAACCTGCTCGGCATCGAGCTGTGTCTCCGAAAGAAGCTCTCCCATTCCGATAATCGTGTGGATCGGGGTGCGGATCTCATGGCTCATGTTGGCGAGAAAATCGCTTTTTATCTGAGTTGCTTTTTCCGCATCCTCTTTTGCGGACTTCAGCCTCGCCTCGTCTTCCTTCTGCTTCGTGATATCCTCAAAGAATCCGACGATAAATCGTCCGTTTCTCCACGAATACTGGACACTGCTCGCGTTGAAACGAAACCAACCGTCCCGTTGATGCGGGGCGTAGCGGAGATCGAGCACGGCCGATTCACGTTCGACGTTTGCCAGCCCGGCAATTGTGGATTCAAGGATTTTCGCATCATCCGGATGAACGCATGCGGAAATGTTCTTCTCGGCCGATCGCTCGATCCGAATATTCATGAGATCGGTAAAAGCGGTGTTCCCGTAGAGAATCTTTCCGGTTCTACCGACGACTGCAAGACCGACCGGAGACGACTCGAATATCGTTTTGTAAATATTTTTTGCCGCCGCCTGATCGTCCATAATGCCCCTAGAAATTCGTGTTGAGAATCTCAGCGGTCTTCGTGAGAAGCTGCTTTGGTTTCAACGGCTTTATCAAAAAACTGCGGACGCCGAATCGCATCGCTTTTACCACCGTTTCCTGCTGAGACAACGCAGATAGTACGATAACCGGGAACTCGACCGCGTGTTTTTTCATATATGCAAGCACCTGAAACCCGTCCATCTCGGGCATCATGAGATCGAGATACACCAGATCGTATTTAGCGTCGCCGATGTTTTCGATGAACTCCTTTCCGTTGTTGAAACCGGTTATGCTCCATCCCGTTTTTGCAAATACCGTCTGAACGAGTTGTCGTATAATCGCATCATCATCGACAACCGCTATTTCGAGCCCCCGGTTACCCTGAGAATTCTCCGATCCTCCTCCGTCGAATCTGAGCTGAAACGTCTCGTCCTTTTCTTTTTTGGGATTGCTCGTGGAAAGCAGCCTCTCCCGGACGACTTCGTCATGCGCAACATCATCGGGTTTCAGTCCGAGAAGATCGTCCATCGCCTTGTTGAGATTATCCGCTACGCCGATCATGCGGTATTTCGATTCACCCGAAATAAACTTCTCCACATACTCCGACCGGGTCAGGATTTTCATATGTCTCGCGTACGGTCCTGCATATTCGATGATCGTATCGAGAAGCGTTCGGAATTTCCCTTCGTCTTCGGCGGAAAGCTCGAGATCCGACATCATCACGAGAACCCGAGGATAGGTTATTTCGTAGAGATCGAGAAGCTCGGCTATCTTATAACGAAGCAACTCGATTTTTTCGGTGTTCAGCCCTCGTGCCACCTCGATAAAGAGAATCTGATCGTTCAGGTGCGCTTCGATGATACACGGCGTCGAATCTATTTCTACTTCGACCTTCAACAGCTGTGCGACCGTTTTGAGCAGCACATCCATACGAACCGGTTTGGAAAAGAATTTCTTGACATCGTACCGTGCCGCCTGCATCAACTGGGTTCGATCGACCTTTGAAGCGACGATTATCAACGGAATCTCGGCAACATTCGGATTGTTCTTTTTTTCCTCGAGCAGCTCGAGAGCACCTTTTCTCGACAGGTAGAAATCGGTGACGATGAGATCGGGCATCTCGTTTCGCAGTTTTACCGACCCGTCGAGACCGTTTCGTCCTTCTACGACTTCGAAACCCTTCTCCTCGAACTTCTTCGTCAGGTAGTCGCGGAAGAGCGGAGATTCGTCGATAACCAGAATTTTTTTCATCGATTCGCCCTCTATTTCCTTTGCATATCGCCGGGTACCCGTCGCTATGCGTGAAGATCGCGATACAATCTCAATGTTAAAACTTATACCCGATTTTTCTCAACAACGCACGCCGTTCTTCTACATCTTTTTCGCTTTCAACACCTTTTGGAGAAAACCCATCTACTACGCCGATTATTCCCCGTCCCTGATCGGTTTCCGCCACGAGTATTTGGAGCGGATTCGCCGTCGCCGCAAAAATGCGGGTAACTTCCTGACAATTCTTGATCTGATTCAGGACATTTATCGGATACGCATTTTTGACGATCAGGAAAAACGTGTGACCGGCACCTACCGACTGGGCGGCCGCGGTTGCATCTGCAACCAATCGATCGTTGTTTCCGGATCGCCGAATGAGGCATGGCTCCGAGGCCTCGCAAAACGAAAAACCATACTCGATTCCCGGCACCGTCGATACGACGATTTCCGAAATATCCTCGACCGTTTTGATAAAATGGGATTGTCCGACAATAATGTTGCATCCCTCTTCCCACGAAAGAGCAACCGCATCAATCGAAACGCTCACAACGTACCTCCGAGACGTAAGAGTGTATCAAGGTCGATTTCACATGCCGTACACGGCATCTCTATTCCCCAGTTTTCGAGCACCTGCGGATGAACCTCACCGTACACACCGACCGGGGTTCCGTCTACGGTAATCTCCGCAGATCGTCCCGGGATAAATCGCGGGTCCCCACTTTCCACCGGGTCATACGAAACACCTGCATAGTACAGCAGCACGCCCACCTCGGCGCTCACTTCGTTCAGACCGATTCGCCGGTCGGCCCCGAGAAATCCCAGATAGTTGCGCGTAACCGATCCGGAAACATGGTCGTCGTCTTTTCGGGCGATTTTGCCGACCTCGAAGATCCTGTGCGGATACACGGCATGGGCCGAAACCGATTCGGAGGAAAGAAGAGCCGGCATGATCGAGTTTCGGACGAACTCGTAATTCTCGCTCATCGGATTTGCTATTTTGACGAGATCCCAAAGACATTCTTCGTCCATGGGTTTCTCGCCTGAATGCTCCGCACCTCAT
>CAYLZA010000355.1:0-4247 GCA_964387575.1 uncultured Spirochaetales bacterium
GCTGCATACCGTCTTATTGTACCATGGTTACTTATCTTTCCGAAAGGTTCGAAGAAATTGATTTACTTAACCGCTATTCTGCCTCCCGGAAATATACAGCGAGAAATAGGCATCGTGAAGAAAGCCCTCTGGCAGAAGCTCGGATATGCTTCTGCGTATGCCCTCCCCGCACTCATCCCGCTGTCCTGGTCTGAAGCTCCCCTTCCGCTTCCCGATCCGCCGCCGCGATTGGAAGCCCCGATCGTCGTCGGAAAACCGATCACTACGTCGGATGCGATATATCTTTCGCTTGCCGATCCGCATGTAGTCGAAACAATTGCCCAAACCGTCCGCACCGGCGAGTCGAGCAGGACGAAGGGGCTTTTCGGGATTCGCCACGGTGTCTTTTTGTGCATAGACGAGGGACCGCTACGCCACGAAAATATCCCCGATCAGCACATTAAGGGAAAGACGATACAATGGAGAAGCTGCAGCCTGCTCACGATCGAAATTCAAACGCATTCCTCGCCGAGCACCTGGTGGGAACATATGAGCTGGGAGGAAAAAAAACGGGTGCGTCTCAGGAGTCCGCTTTGACGATTCGATTTCGACCCGCGTTTTTGGCCGCGTAGAGCGCACGATCGGCGGAATCGGTAAGAGTATCTACGTCCTGACATGACGGATATTCGGCGATACCGCAGCTGAATGTGACGTGAAACGGCTCGATTTCGGATTGATGACGCACCTTGGAAAAATTCTCCCTGATTTCATCCATGATTGTCGCCGCATCGTCGAGCTCGGTGTTTATGAGAATAACCCCGAACTCTTCCCCGCCATAGCGTCCAATGATATCGGTACGTCGCAAACGTTCTTCGAGAATTCTCGACAATCCCTTGAGCACGTTGTCTCCGGTGAGGTGTCCATAGGAATCATTAACCGACTTGAAATTATCCAAATCGATCATCGCAAAACAGAGCTTTGTTTTCGCCCGCTCCGCGCGCATGGTTTCTCTCAGCATCTGTTCACGCAGATTCGTATGGTTGAGTAAACCGGTAAGCGAGTCCCGTTCCATAAAATACCTGACACTTCGTGTTCGCTCGACTCTGTTCGCTATCGATGCGGTCAGGAATTCCGGGTCAGGTGGCTTGGTAATAAAATCGTCACCTCCCTGCCTGATTGCTTCGAGCTTTTTCTGCTCGTCACCTTCAACCGAGAGAAATACGACAGGAATACCGACAAATGCTTCCTGTTGACGGATAATCGAAAGGAGCTCGGTGCCGCTGCATCCGGGCATATACATATCCATGAGGATGAGCTCGGGCTTTGATTCAGCGAGAATGTTCAATACGGTCATCGGGTCCGACGCGACCGAGGTGATCATCCCCGACTTTTGCAGGAGAAGCGCGTAGTAGGATACCTGCTCAGGATCATCATCGACGATAAGCACATGATACGGTTCACGCGTACGAATTTCGGTAAGCTTTTCAATCGAGTCGACCAGCTTCGACACTTCCACCGGGAGGACGAAGAACGCCTCGCCTCCCGAGCGGAGCGCCCACAGACGCACATGAAAATCGCTTCTGTCGGAGATAAAGATAAAATGAACGAGGTTTTTGCGAGACCTGCGAAACTCGGACAATTGCTCTTTGGTTTGATCGCTTTCGGCAATGCAGTTCGTGTGGATCACAGCGATTCCGCCTGAATCCAGCATGTTTTGGAGCTCTTCTATGCCGGTTACCTTTGTTACGGAAAAACCAAAAAACCCAACCTGATCGGCGAGATCATCGAGATTGCCGTCCGGTTCTTTGGAAAGAACCGCTACGGTTCGGCTCGGTTCGGCGCCGTTTTCATCTTCATCAGGTTCTTCAACCAACTCGGCATCTCCCGAAGTCGTACCACTTTTATTCATACACTCCCACTCGAGAGCCTCGAGCATCTGATCGAGATTCTGCATTTCCTCTTCAGCCGGCGGCACATCGTCTTTGAGCATTCCGTTCAAACGTTTTTCGGCGTTTCGCCCGTACTCGGTAATCAAATCAAATCCGAACGTTGCCCCCGACCCCGCAAGCTTGTGCACCAGAAGACGCAGATGCTCATATCCTTCGATATCCGACGGATTACGTCGAACCGACTCTCTTGCCATTTGAATCTCATCGACTCGCTCGGGAAGTTGCTTTACATATGCATTGATAAGCGAATCAAGTCGACTTTGCAATGTGTCACAGTCGCCCATGGTGTATTTCCCAGATTGTTTACATTATTCAATAAAGTATAGGGATATCCCGATTAATGTGCAAGACACGTCTTTCCCTTCCAGCTATTCCAAATGTGACGCGCCGGGACAGCGATCGTACATTCCACATCAATCGCCTCGCGAGAAGACGTCCTCACTTAGGCTCCCGGCGGCTCGTCTCGCCTGCGGAGCCCCTTGTGCTGCCGACTGTGATCCCTATATCTTAGCAGCAATGCACTATTTCAATTCCGAAATTCTCGAGAATATCGAGATAGCCTCGGGCTTCTACAAGATGTCTTTTCGATGGCCGAACGCTGCAGAACAGCCGCTGCCGGGGCAGTTTATTACGATTCGGAGCTCGGCGGCTACCGACCCGCTCCTGCGACGTCCGCTCGCATTTTCGGGTTTTACCCCGCCTCCCGTTTCAAGCAACGCTGGTGGCATAGCCGAGATTATCTACGAACGACGCGGGAAAGTAACGCAAACGCTCGCGTCCGCGGAACCGGGAGATTCGTTTACGGTTCTCGGGCCGCTCGGTAACGCGTTTCCGCAACCGGATGAAGCGAGCTATCCGATCCTGATCGCGGGCGGTGTCGGTCTCGGCCCGATTTTTTATCTTGCGGTGGAGCTCGCTCATCACGGATTCGACGGAACATATATCTCAGGGGCGCGCACCTCCGAAAAACTCGCCCGGTTGTCACCCGCCTCGCCCGATGGACGGATGAGCACCATATTCTGTACCGACGACGGAAGCTTCGGTGCCCGGGGAACGGTGATTAATCAGCTCGAATCGCTGTTCGCCGACGTCAGGAGCGCCGGCGTGGGAAGCCGTAGCGCCGCGAAATCCGACGCACGACTCGAGAACGCGGTCATTTACGCCTGCGGTCCCGAGCCGATGCTCGAAGCCGTCCATAATTTCGCGGTTCGCAACGAGCTCCCCTGCTGGGTTTCCATGGAGCAGGTGATGGGATGCGCGGTCGGCGCGTGCATGGGATGTGTTATTCGGGTTCACGGCGAAAAGCAGTATGCACGGGTGTGCACGGAAGGTCCCGTCTTCGATTCCCGGATGGTGGTCTGGTAATGCGGGCAGGAACGATGGAAGTAGATATCGGATCGAAAAAGCTTCCGAATCCGGTCGGGGTTGCCTCCGGAACATTCGGCTACGGAAGCGAGTATGAGGAGCTGATCGATCTATCTTCTATCGGCGCCTTGTACGCAAAATCGGTTACCGTCGAACCGAGACCTGGGAACGACATTCCGAGACTGATAGAAACTCATTCCGGCTTGTTGAATTCGATCGGCTTGGCAAACGTCGGGCTCGATCGCTATATCGAGGAAAAAATCCCGACTTTCGGGAGACTTCCGTGTCCGGTCGTGTCGAACATTGCCGGCGGTACTCCCGCCGAATATCAAACACTCGCAGAGACGCTTACCGAATACGACGAGTTATGGGGATTCGAGGTGAATCTCTCGTGTCCGAACGTGGAGCACGGTCTCGCGTTCGGAACGGATCCGAATCAGGTCGAAGATCTGATTTCCCGTATTCGAAAAAAAACGAAGAAACCGCTCATCGTAAAATTGACGCCGAACGTCACCGAAATTACCGAGATAGCCAAAGCCGTCGAATCGGCCGGTGCCGACGCAGTTACCTGTATCAACACGCTCGTCGGGATGAGAATCGACGTCGACAGAAAAAAAACCGTCCTCCCGTCGGGAACGGGGGGGCTGTCGGGTCCTGCGATACTACCGGTCGGCATCGCGGCGGTGTATAAGGTCAGCCGCGCCGTTTCGATTCCCGTCATCGGCGTCGGTGGGATATTCGATCCCGACGATGCGGTCGAATATCTACTCGCCGGTGCATCTGCGATACAGGTCGGTACCGCCAATTTCGTCGATCCTTCGACGGTTACGCGGGTTGCGGAAGGCATCGAAACATTTGCGGAGAAAGAAAACCTCACCTGTATAGGTGATTTCCACCGCTTTCTCGAATAGCGATTTCATGACTCCCGCTCACCAAGCTTCGTTCGAATCACGC
>CAYLZA010000356.1:0-3175 GCA_964387575.1 uncultured Spirochaetales bacterium
GATTTCCATGGTTATAATTGTACAAAAACGACACCTTTTCCGGCGAGTCTGAAAGCAATATGATCGATAGTCTTGATTCGTTGATCTCGATCGTGATAGCTATACGAGTCCGCCATGAAAGCCGTTAGAATAGTGCAACTGAAATCTCCTCTCGAGGAGCAGAATCTTCCCGACCCGGTACTCGTCGACGGGGAGGTGCTGGTTAGGATCAAAGCCGCCGGGATTTGTCATTCGGACGCGCATTATCGTTCCGGGGCGGCTCCACCCGCACAGCTCCCGATCACACCGGGGCACGAAATAGCAGGTATCGTGGAAAAAACAGGACGCGGCTCCCCGCTCGGAGTCGGAGCTCCAGTATGTGTTCACTACATGAAATCGTGCGGATCGTGCCGTTATTGCCTCAGCGGAAGGGAGCAGTTTTGCGCCGATGCGGCCATGATTGGAAAGTACTGTGACGGTGGATACGCCGAATATATCGCGGTACCTGAACGCAATCTCCATCCAATCCCTGAACAGGTTACCTTTGCAGAGGCGGCGGTAATGATGTGCTCGACGACGACCTCCTATCACGCGCTTCGAAAAACCGGGCTCGAGCCCGGAGAATCGGTAGCGGTATTCGGGGTTGGTGGTCTCGGAATGTCGGCAATTCAGCTTTCGTATGCGCTCGGGGCGGAAAAGGTGTTCGCAGTAGATATCGATGCCGATCGGCTCTCGGTCGCCGAATCGCTCGGAGCACTCCCCGTTGATGCAGCGGCGTTTGATCCGGCAACACAGATCTTCAGTGCTACCGACGGGAACGGTGTCGATGTTTGTCTCGAGCTCGTCGGTATTCCTGCAACTATCGACAAGGCGGTGGAATCGGTCGGGATTTCAGGTCGAATCGGTCTTGTCGGAATCGGCGATCGTCCGGTATCGCTCGATGTGTATCGCCGCGTTATAGGTAAAGAAGCGGTATTGTTCGGTGTTTCCGATCATCTGAATGACGAAGTTGCGAGTGTTCTCGATCTCGCGGCTTCAGGCAAAATATCGGTCGGCAGTGTGGTGACCGAAACGGTTCCTCTCAAGGCAGAATCGATTAACCGGGCGCTCGATCGGCTCGACGAATACGGATCGGGGCTCCGAAGCGTCATTACCCCGGGAGTATAGGGCCGGACGACGGAACTCCGCACGAGTGTCGCGGCCCTACGCGGCGGGAAGGCGGCCTTCGCGGTGGTCCGGCGGCCGACGACCCTGCTCGTTTTTCGCGTTATCGGTTGTCGGTGAAAACGAAATCATTCTCCGCGGCGGAATGACACGAGATACACGCGGACAGTCTTCCCTGAGCCTGCGCCTTCATCGATGGCTTGAGCATGACGTATTCCCAGTTACCGTTTTCCGGGTCGTATTCACTTTCCCGTTTTACCATGACGGTCACCGATGAAAGCTCCCCTTTCGATCCTGAATCGTTTCCAAACGATTCCTTTACGATAATAGTACCCTCGGGATACGGGAGCGGTGATTCTCCGTCGGAGACCTTTCTGCCGCTTTTGTTGACATAGACTTCCCGGAATCCCGATGATCCTTCATGAGCACGCCCGAGTGACCCGGTTTCATCCCCGGTTATCGTCTCTGCATTCACCATACTCCATGTCTCATACTCGGCGTATGCATCGACCTGCGTTGCGTTCGGATCATCTGCTCCCGATGAGAGACATGATGTAAGAGTAAGCCCTGCCGCAATAAGGAGTATGATTCCGCTCAATTCGATGTTTTTCATCCCGACCTCCCTGCGAAACACCGCACATTGATGATTATAGTAATCAGCATATCAAAGGGCGATTACGTACGCAAGCTGCCCGTAGCAATTCCCCATGTGGTTATGTGAACCTGCACTTGCCGATGCCGCTTTTTGCGATACCGCCCGGCCACTCGGTACGGTTCGTCCTGCCCGGGACGTCAGGAGCCGGCCACGCGGTCGTGATGACCTGGTCCGGACCGGCCGATCCTCGAAAGTCTCTACCGTCGTGTTTGTTTACGAGGACCGCCGTGACGCAAGCCACGATGAAAACCGCGTCGGCCGCGAGGTTTGAGCTCGGTCTCCTGGCTCGATGTAGCCCAGACAAAGATATTCGCCGCCACATGATCGTCAATCGCTATCATCGAGTTCTCGCACTCGATTACCACCGAGGGAACTCGTTGGTGAAGCTTTATATCGATACCGGGTCGGATCAGCAGATTGTCGAGCTTGTGCATTTGCCGATCATCGTCGGCATACACGTACGCAACTCGTGCGTTTTCTCCCAATTTGAGCTTTGTCAGCGGCACGACCGTCGTCTCGACCGTTTGCACTTGCTCCCGACAACACTCACCTTCGGGAATCGGCATTCCGTGCGGACACTCACGCGGATGTCCGAGCAACGTACAGATACTGTCCACCAGATCCTGGTTGACGATATGCTCGAATTCACACGCCCCCTGCTCGAAGGGTACGCCCAGAACGTCGTGTACCAGCCGCTCGGCGATCCGGTGGGAGCGAATGACCCGTCGGGTGGTTTCGAGCCCCTCATCGGTCAGCCCGATTTCTTCACCATCGTTATAGACGAGCTGTCGGGATACGAGCTCGTCCACGACCTTTTTTGTCATACTGATCGTTGAGCTCCTCTTTGAATTCGGTCAACGTGCGGTTTCGGCTTTCGCGCATATACCACAGGACCTCGAGGTACTCTTCCTGCTCTTTGCTTACTTTCTTCATACCGGTCTCCGCATCATCAAAACGCCACCAGAATCCATCTCAAAACACCGGCTAATACAAACGACGAAACATTGATAGCGAGCGTCATCGCAAGTCCTCGAACAACGCCGATCTGCTTACACATAGCAACGATATTAGCAAAACAAGGCACGAACATCGTTGTGATAACAACCGCGACAATCGATTGGACGTAATTCAGCGCACCGGCGTCGACCATTTTTAGAAGAAGCCCCGCCGCCGCCTCATGCCGGGCGAGCGTCAAAATCAGTACTTCGACCATATTGAGCGGTAGCCCGAGCCAGTCTATGACGATCGGTCTGAGGACCTCCTTCATCGCTCCGAGAAAACCGATAATGTCGATCGTAAACAAAACGATCGAAGCAATGAGAAAAATCGGCACCGCCTCCTTGAGAAACCAGTAGAGTCGATAGCCGGTTTTTTTCA
>CAYLZA010000356.1:3185-4244 GCA_964387575.1 uncultured Spirochaetales bacterium
TTTTTCAACACCTCGGAGATATCCGGGAGACGCATCGGTGGCAGCTCCTGGATGAAATCGGATTGTTGTTCTTCCTTGAGCAGCTTGTTGAGGACAAAGCCTGCGCAGACTTCGACGACGGCAAGAGAACCAAAAGCGATGAAAAACGCGTCAATACCGACTCGGCCGAGAATAGCCATGTCGATTGCCGGCTGCGCCGAACAGGGGATTGCAAACGCGATGAGATAAATCGCTATGTATTTTTCCTTTTTCGAGGTAATACCTTTTGTTGTAAGCGTAGCCATCGTCTTGCACCCGAATCCGAGGACCAAGCTCATGACCGATTTCCCCGATAAACCAATTCGTCCGAGAATCCGCCGTGTAAGGACGCTTAAATTTGGTAGATATCCGGTGTCTTCGACGGCACCGAGAAGAAGGAAAAAGACCGAAAGTATCGGCAATACCGTAACGAATGCATTGAATATCCCGAGGGTAAGTATCCCGTAATCGCCGATGAGGAAGCTCTCGAGCGGCTGTGAGGTTATCGCATTCGCTATTGATGCGACAACAGGATCGACGATCCAGCCGGACAGGGTTCCCTCGATGAGCCCGGCGACTTCGACGACCAGCAGATATGTGATGAAAATGAGTGCAAAGAGAATCGGTAGACCGAATATCGGATGACGTGAAAGCCTCGCAAATGTCCGGGCGAACGAGCTCGTCCCGTGATCCGAGGAGGTCAACGCGTCTTTCACCAGCGAGTCGACCATATTGATTCTTCGTTTCCCTATTTCTTTGGTAACTGCACCGCGCCGTATATCCGGCGTAGGCGAGTTTTCGTCCGCTTCCTTCTCACTCGAATGCGAGGAATACATCGATACATACGGATCGCCTTCGAGCATGAGCAGTGCTTTCTTTCTACGAAACGGCGATACCTCCGGAATAAATCGCCCGGTTTCCTGAATGAGGGATTCCAATCGATCCCCGTAGTCCGTACGAAATGTGCTGAGCCTGAGATTCGTGAGTAACGGATCGAGCTTGTCTCCGCCGCGGGCCGTCGCCACTCGGTGATCAAATACC
>CAYLZA010000357.1:0-3937 GCA_964387575.1 uncultured Spirochaetales bacterium
TTGCGGAAGGCTGGCATGCGGGTTGCAGATTGACCACTGAAGGAAAAATAGTTCGTTATAGCGCGACGAACGCCGGTGGATATACCCTGGAGGCGCTACTTGGTGTGGTGCCGAACGGCATTCCCGAGCCGGACCTTTTGGGATGGGAAGTAAAGGGATTTTCGAAGTCAAGAATAACATTGATAACCCCCGAACCAGATGGCGGGTATTACGGCGAGCACGGCGCTGCGTACCTCCTGCATAGATATGGAACGTGGAATAATCAAACTCTCTATTTCACAGGAACTCACAAAGCAGGAGTGAGACACGAAAAAACCGGCATGATTTTACGAGTTAACGGGTTTGATGCAGACAAATGCCGAATTATTGATCCCGGGGCGGGGCTTGTACTCGAATCGCTCCGGGGAGAAAACGCGGCGAGTTGGTCATATACCAGATTGCTGAACCACTGGGGGCGTAAACACAACCACGCTGTTTACGTAAAATACGAACAACGAAACACCGGAAAATATCGCGAGTACAGATTCAAGCCGGAAGTATTTCTTGGATCCGGAACCGATTTTTCGCTTTTTTTGTCGGAAATGGTTCGGGGGTCTATCATCTATGACCCGGCGCCCAGACTGCGAATCCTTTCCTCAGGCAAAATAGACGAAAAACGGCGTAGTCAATTCAGAATACCTTTTCGATTTATTCATAAGCTCTATTACCGTTTCGAAACCATACGTTTAATACCCTGAATCAGTTGGGGCAATCCAATAGTCGAAACAAGGCTGATAATTTCAGAAGAAATCAATCCAACTTTTCCATGTATTCCGTCAGGTATCGCTTTGGAGCCTTTCGTAAAATGCGTGTTGAAGTGTGCGTGTAACACTCCCGGGTTTACCCGACCCGACGCTATGACCGTTAAGCGTAACAACCGGAGTGATCTCGCACTGGGTTCCGGTAATGAAAATCTCGTCGGCCTTTGGAAAATGCTCTTCCGGAATCGGTACCCGCATGATCGAAAAACCGAGGGATTCGGCAAGCTCGAGCGTTACCGCTCTGGTAATGCTCGGAAGAATCACGTTCGATAGCGGCCCGGTGTGGATTTCGTTGTCGAATACGGCGAAGACACTGTTGTGGGTTGCCTCGGTGATTACTCCGTCGCGGATAAATACCGCTTCCGCGGCACCTGCATCCAGCGCACGTTGGTGCGCCATAACGTTCGGAAGAAGCGAGATCGATTTGATATCACACCGGGACCACCGTATGTCGCCGAGGGTTATCGCGGCTATTCCGTGCTCGATTTCTTCCGGATGATACACCATCTCCGATACCGTCGCATACACGGTCGGTTTTGTTTCCGGCGGTGGGAACTTGTGTGATCGCGGCGCTGCACCGCGGGTTATCTGTATATAGATCTTTGTCTGCTCTGCGTCGAGATCGTTTTCCGAAAAGAGCCTTTCGGCTATCTGTGGAATCGTGTCTATGTCATCGTACGTGATCGAAAGTTTTTCCAGACTCGACGCCAGCCTCGCAAAGTGTGCCTGTGCTTCGAACAATGTGGTGTTGTAGCGTCGAATAACTTCGTATACTCCGTCGGAAAAAAGAAATCCTCTGTCATCCGGGGAGACGGCCACCGTTGATTTGTCGACGAACGAACCGTTGAAGTAAACGATCATGATTATGCGCCTCTCTATGTATTGCTATTTCAGCTAATGTCTTTTGCCACTTCCGCCCGCTTTGCTGCCTGTCGGAGCTTTCTCGAACGAGTGAGGATCTTGTTGATAAATCGGTTGAACGATCTGAAAGCCTTCGGCATTGAAGAACCGCGGAGCAGATCACAGAACAGTACGACCCGTCGTTGATCGCTCTTATTCCAGACTTCGTGACGGTATGTGTCGTCGAAGAGTACATCCTCTCCGACCTTCCAGTCGTATCGCTGCCCTCCGACGATTATATATACCGGTTGGTCCTCGGGAACGATGAACGCCAGATGATATCTGAGCACCGTTTTGAAAAAGCCCACGTGCGGCGGGATATGTTTGCCGCCGTCGATAATAGAGAACATCGCGGTCGTTATCTGCGGAAGCTGCTTGAGAAGCTCGGTCGTTTTCGGCATCTTTTCGCAGTTCGATTCGATCCATTTGTCGAAGCCTTTGAGAATGAAGGTGCGCCACGCTTTATCGTCCTTCGCGGAGATAAACCGTTGCAGCTTGTCCACTTCGTGAAACTTGGGAATCGACTCGACATCGATCAGCACCGTATCGAGCTCGCTCTTTATCGTCGACCAATTGTCTCTGAGAAGCTTTGCCTGCGGAAAGTGTTGATCGACCGGTAGAAACGGCGGATTACGAACAAAGAGCTCTACAAACTTCGAAAAAAGAAACGCGTAGATAAACGGTTCAATAAAGTATATCAGAACCGCGACGACGATTACGCCTAAGACGACTGATCCAAATACTATCATAATTGAGTAGTACCATACTCAATCGTAGGTTCGAAAGCAACCACCGCAACTGACCACTCGGGAGTGGTCGGATCTATTGACCGGGGCCGGACGTGGACCGGGATTCGGAATCGTCATCTACGATCATGGTTTTCGTCGAATCGGGAGCTATAGCAATCAGGAAGCTCACGATAACCAGGAGCTGAAGCACGCCCGGGACGATAAACGCGGCCTGCAGTGATACGTGTTCTGCGACGAACCCGACAAACCATTGAAACAGCATCGCTCCGCAGGCGGCTCCCATCATCATAACCGCGGTAACCGTTCCGATCCGGTTGGGAAAGCGGTTATTGAGCTCTCCCATGATGTTCGGGAAAACACCGGATAAGCACAGTCCGATCAACGCGAGTAATCCGTATGCAGCAGCCGCACCACGGGTGAGGACAAAGAGTATGACCCCTGCGAATCCGGTGATACTCGAGACGACTACAAGAAACCGGCTCGAAAGCCGATTGCCGAGAACGCTGTTCACGTATCGTCCGATCATGATGAAAATCCACAGGATCGATAGTCCCGATGCTGCCTGTACTTTCGGTAATTTCTGGACCTGCTCGAGGTAGTGTACAACCCAGCTCGATATACCGACCTCGGTGCCGACGTAGAACAGAAGCGCAGCCGCACCGAAGAGCGATTTCCGGTTTTTCAGCGTTTTGATGATAAGTGCCGGGCCGGGGGCATGTGATCGGTCGGTCGGGGCAGAGTCGGCGGCCGGTTCCGGAGCAGCCGCGTGCGGGAGCCTCGTAAACAGGGTTTGTCCGAGCAGAATCGCCGTCGGCACCAGCATAAAGAGAAATACCGGGCGCCAAAGGCCCGTTTGATCGACATAGATACCGATGAGAAACGGACCGATAAAGGCGCCGACACTGAAAAACACATGTACCAGGTTCATGATTGAATGTGCGCTTCGATTCGTGCGGATCTGCGTCGGAAGCACGTTTGCACCGGTTTCGATAAACGCGGCACCGAAATGCATGAGCAGGTTCGCAAAAACGGCAACAACGAACACCGGTGAGATCCCGAGAATGACGAGAAAACCCACCTCTATGAGCGATCCAATGACAAATGCCGAGCGAGTCCCATGTTTGTCGATAAATACGCCCGCAAGCAACGGTCCGAGCATAAAGCCGAGCGATCCGGCGCTCAGCAGTGCTCCCGCGGTTCCCTCCCCGACGCCGAACGTTTCCATAATGCTCGGAACCAGGGGACCGAGGAGCAGCAGTATCATCCCGTGTTGTGTCATCGCAACGAAGTTGAGTGCCAGCACCGCTGTTTGCCGTTTGTGTTTCATGACCCGGATCTATCTATTGATTTCGCGCATTATATCGACAACCCGGATGTGCGGATAGTAAACCGGGTGTGATTTCGCCGGATCGTTCTTTCAGTAGTACCGCGGTTGCCGTCCGGTCACTTGGTACGTGGTCGGACGGTAGGCGATGAGAAAACCGTAGA
>CAYLZA010000357.1:3947-4243 GCA_964387575.1 uncultured Spirochaetales bacterium
CCGTTTGGTAGTATCGGTATCTGTCGATTACAGTCGACGCAGGGGTATTTACAATGTTCAACGTCAGTAACCTGAAATGGGATGAAGCTCGCGTAAACGACGAGGATTTTTTTACAGCAATAGACTTCCAATCGCACACGTGTGAGAAAGTGAAAACTTCAGTCGAGCAGGAGAATTGGGACGAAGCACGGGATTTGATTGTCGAGCATTTTCGTATGCGTCCGAGTCCTCGCTGGCTTTTCGATTTGCGTAATGCCGATTCTTCGCAGTACGGAACGGAGAGAGGTTTGGACGGC
>CAYLZA010000358.1:0-4241 GCA_964387575.1 uncultured Spirochaetales bacterium
TCCCAATACGCGGCTGAAGGTGATGAATCCGCTCTGCAGTGCGAATCCCGAAGAGGAATTGAACAGATGGCCGATCATACGCGAAGAGTGTTGACCGCCATCGCTGGCCACGCGTTTGATAAAATTGCGCTGTGCCCGCTCGGTCATCGCATAAAAGGTGGTTTCCATAGATCTCCCTCCGCAGGAAATACTTCCGCCGTACGCAGGGTCGATGTGTATCAAACGGCATTTACCGAGCCGTGCGGATTTATCGCCGTTATTGCTGATAGAAAGACCAACTACGAGTGAGTCGTCTATCAAAGCCTCGAAATACAAGCGAAAATCGATGCCGGCATCCTCGAACGTAGCGTCTACGTTAAACCTCTTCCCCCTTCCGTAGGACTCTTCGAGCTCCTCTACCGTCCCCACGGAAATCGAGTCGGCCTGCTGAAGCACGAGCGATCTCCTGCAGCACTCCAACGATACGGTGCTGCCGTGTAGTCCGAGAGCCGGCCTGTTGGTATCAACAATAGACCAGGTTCCGTTTTTATCATCAAACGTGATGTTTCCGATATGCATCATGGCTATACTCCTCCTTACTTACCACCGGTACAAAGCCTGTACCACGGTGCACTAATCCTGCATCTTTGTAAACACCTGTTCAGAAATAATCGGTGGATAGCTCCGGGTTTTCCTTACGGTCAACGGCATCGAATAGGGATGCACTATTGACAAATCGCTCGTTGTTGGTACAGTGGATATACCAATGACGGCGTTGTTGCGCACGATGCCGCCGGCGGCGCAACGCAAATATCAGCACGCTTGGAGAACGAACATGCCTGAAAACGACCAATCACGCCGACCGAACATCATTTTTATCATGGCCGATGATCACGCGGCGCATGCGATTAGCGCATACGGAAGCAGAATCAATCGGACGCCGAATATCGACAGACTCGCTAACGAAGGAATGCTCTTTACCAACTGCTTCGACGTCAACTCGGTCTGTGCCCCGAGCCGCGCAACCATTTTGACCGGTAAGCACAGCGTCGCCAATGGATTCCTGAGAAACGGTGATACCTTCGACGGATCTCAGCAGACATTCCCCAAGCTTCTTCAGCAGGCGGGGTATCAGACGACGATTATCGGAAAGTGGCATCTCGTCTCTGAGCCGACCGGTTTCGACTATTACAATGTGCTCCCGGGTCACGGACGATATTGGGACTCGCCGATGAAAGAGAAGGGGAAGCCGTGGGAAGATGGAAACAAAGGCGGCGAGGTTCACAACGGATATCTTACCGATGTTATTACGGATCGGTCGATCGAATGGCTCGAATCGCGCGATGAAGAGAAACCGTTTTGCCTTTTGGTCCACCACAAAGCTCCACATACCCCACTTCACTATCCGGAAGAGCTCGAAGAGCGATACACAACGGATCTGCCTGAGCCGGAAACGCTCGATGACGATTACGCAACGAGAAAAGTGCTTCAGGAATGCAGAACTGATCATTCGCGGCTTGACATGGTGAGCACCGAAAAATGCGAAAAGTGGGGATTTGACGAGACCGACGGCCCCGAACGATTGAGCGGAGCTCCACTTCGAAAGTGGGTATATCAGCGGTTTTTCAAACGCTATCTCCGTCTTATCGAGTCACTCGACGAGAATATCGGCCGTCTCCTCGACTATCTCGACGAGAATGGATTAACGGAGAATACGATCGTCGTTTACACATCCGACAACGGTTTCTTTCTCGGCGATCACGGGCTGCAAAATAAGGCGTGGATCTACGAAGAATCACAACGGATCCCGCTGCTTGTTCGATATCCGAAAGAGATCAAACCTGCCTCGGTCAGCACCGATCTGGTGGCAAGCATCGATTACTCGTCGACATTTCTCGATTATGCGGGTGCCCCGATTCCCTCGGATATGCACGGCCGCTCGTTATCTTCGCTTTTCCGTGGCACCACACCGAAAGAGTGGCGCGACGCCGTCTACTATCACTACCACGGAAGCAAGTTCGGCTACGGGTTCCAACCTCATGCCGGTCTTCGTACGAAAAATGAAAAGATCGTTAACTTCTACAATTTCAAACCGGGACCGTATTGGGAGTACTTCGATCTGCAAAACGATCCGCACGAGTTGCGTAACCGCTATGAAGATGGGAGTTGTGCCGAACGGGTGCGTTCGCTGAAAGAAAAAATGGGCGAAATGCAAAAGCGATTCGGTGAACCTGTATAGCTCGCATGGCTTGAGCATAACCACGATAGGGCGGCGAAAAGGCGGCTTCGTAACCGCCGGGGGGGGGACAAAAAGGCCTGGCGGTGGAGGCGCGGCGGCGGAATATTTGCAGAAAGTTGGGTAAATTCAAAGATTTTTCATTGACAACCGACAGGGGCTTGGTACAATGGTTAAACCAATGCGCCGTCTACGCACGTCAAATGTACAGCGCTTCATCGTAACACTTCTATCGACACTGCACGAAACAGTACCGTACCGCACGGACAGCGGAGCGTATAAGGCGTGGCGGGAATAAAAACAGGGGGTGATAACGAAAGGAGGAATATCCGTCGCAGAGAGGATTCGGCCGAAACCGGGTCGCACACCGCCGCCTGTCATTTTGCAGACGAGCTTTCGCTGAAAGGCGTGTACTAAAGGACGCCCGCGTGATAGGCGCTTATTAGAAGGAGTCAGCTACCACGATGTCACCCAGTAAATTCGGCGTGTGGGTGAGTGCTTGCCCGCACGTATTCAGAGACCTATACACCGGACGTGATCTGGAAAGCGCGGTTCTCCGGGAAGATGCGAGAGAATCACTCGGAGATCCCATCGTTCAGAGTGAAGCCGATGATAGCTTCGGCTGGGACGTCGGGCTTTGTCTTGGTGATTTTGCCGCAAATCAGGGGATTCCGATTGCCGAAGAAGGGGAGGTAGTGGCCGAGCAGCTCCGACGAGGCAGAAAGCACGTGCGTGAGCAGATCTATTGCGTCTGCGGAAATCACGATGCAAGCCCCGACAATATCTGGTTTCGCACGTGGGTAGATCCCGCCGGGGAGCATCCCGAAAAATCGGGTGTCGATTCGGCGTCACGGCCATATCCTATCGACGGAACCTGGGAACGCTACTCCTTCGGCGCCGGAAATCTCTTGTTCCTCATGATGAGCGATCGGAACGACTACGAGCCACCGGTCGGGCGGATTATCGATGGTGTTGGGTACGGCGGTCGGCCGGCAGGGGCGGTAACGCTCGAAACATTCGAGTGGTGGAAAGCGCAGGTGCGGGCGAATCCGGACAAGATCATTATAAGCACGCATCACCATATGTTGAAAGATACGACGATCGGATCGGGTGAATACGAGGGATTCGGCCCGAAAAGTAAGGCGCCGGTAAAAACCGGAGAGCCCCATTTTCACGGGTATTTTCCCGACGACGGTGATCACAACAAGGGCGCCGGCTATATATACTGGGTTGTCGATGAATCAACCGACCCGTACCGGAAGATCCCCGATGCACAGGCATTCGAGAACTATCTTTCGGAGAACCAAAACAACGATACGGGCGCAATGGATCTCTGGATCGGTGGTCACACCCATGCGTATCCGGATGCAACGAAAAACGGACGTACGACGACCGCGAGAAAATGGGGAGTAAACTTTCTCAATTGCGCTCCTCTCACGATGCATCACGCCGGCGGCAACTCGACGCCTTCGAGCAGGTTGCTGGTTTTCACCGAAGGAAGCGATGAGGTGAAGGTGAGGTGCTATCTCCACACGAGTAATTACGCGCCGCAGGGGTGGTACGACAAAGTCGAGACGACGATGAAGCTACGTCATCCGTTTGTGATGCCGTAGCGTTGGATGCGCCTTACGAAAGAAAGCTTGCGTCGTCACCGTATTTGGCAACCGCATCGAAGTCGAGCTTGATACCGAGACCCGGCGCTTCGGGAATGGACAACAAACCGTCCTCGTCGTGAGCCACGGTTTGAATACCTGACGACGAGTCAGCACTTCACCGCCTGAAATCGGTACCGGAGAGCGTAATCGGAGCTCTCGGTAGTCTTCAATCGAATCAGGACGGACCGGTTCTTCGAACCAGTAGACGTCATATTCGGCGAGCATCTGCGAGGTTCGATAGGCCCATTTGTAGCCGTTGTTCCAGAACGCGTCGCTTCCGCCGGCATCCACCATGCGATATCGATTCCGCTTATTGCTTTGAGCTCTTCACTCCAACCGCCCTCGGGCGTCGCCCCGTGTAATCCGGTAGC
>CAYLZA010000359.1:0-4227 GCA_964387575.1 uncultured Spirochaetales bacterium
AAGCTCGACCGCGTACCCGGCAATCGATGTCTTCTGCTCGATGGATGAGGTATTTGAAAGAATATAAGAATAACTCCCCCGAGACTCCGGAACGAGTTGTATACCCCCGTGCACTCTTACCGCAAGTCCGTCGTTTGAAAGCCTTTGAAAAAACCGTCTGACGGTAGCAGCAGACGCGTCGATCAGCTCGACCGTCTCCTTTACGCTGAGTTTTTCTTTTTTTCTAAGTGCATCAAGAATGAGTGTTTTTCTTTTCTCGAATTTCGTCATGCTTTGCCTTTATTACATCCATAGCTGCAACATCCTTACACTTCGGCCATTGCTCAATCCGATATATAAATCCAATAAGCCAAGCCCAACGCCGAGACAGTAACCATCATGTAAATCTCAGCCCTTTATACCGCCCGCCGGCAATCCGCCCATTATTTGCCGCTGAAATATAAAATAGATCGCGACGGGAACAAGAACATAATAAAGGACTCCCGCCATCAGGGGGCCGAACAGGACGTTCTGCTGAATATCGACGTACGCACCGTTGAGCTTGACGGCAAGTGTCGTCTTTGTCGAGCTCAAAAATAACGAAGGCATAATGTAGTTTTGCCACGTCCATTGAAACGCAAAAATCGCGGTAATAATCGTCCCTGATTTTACGAGAGGAAGCATGATACGAAAGAAAACCTGCAACCGGCCGGCACCGTCCATAATTGCGGATTCACTGAAAGATTTTGGTATCGTCGAGAAAAATTGCCTGAAGAGATATATCATAAACGGTTGTCCGCCGAGTCCATATATAAGCCACAATATATGTTTGTCGGTCAGCGCAAGATTCTTTATAAGAAGATAAAATGGAATAATCGTGATTATGTACGGAATCATGATCGATGAAAGCACGATACCGAAGAAAATCTTGTTTTCACGAACGGGAAACCTCGCGAACGCGTACCCCGCCATCGAGCTCGAAAGTGTACAGGCAAACATGTACAGCACGGATATCGTGATCGTGTTGAGCAAATACCGTAGATAGTCGATCTTCGTCAATGCTATGACGTAGTTTTCCCACTTCGGAGTCGTCGGAAGCAGTCTGTTCGAATACGAAAAGATATCCGCTTCCGACTTTAAAGATACGATGAGCATACTCAGAATCGGCAGGAAGAAGACAAGCAGAATGATTATCAAAACCGTATACTTGGATGAGGTCAGCAATTTGTTTTTCACACGTACATTCATGCTCATCCCTCGACTTCCGAATATGTATAATGCTTTATCAAACGGGTATAAATCAGGCTGAATACCAGAACGATCAGAAAATTGATCCAGAGCACTGCAAATCCGTACGCAAGCCGGTTCTCATTGAAAATAATACTGTACCCTCTCGCACGTATAAAAAACGTAGCTTGCGTCGGGTCGAAGTTAGTCAGCTGTCCTCCTCTAATCGGCGTCGGATTCAAGATGAACGGCATGATAAACATCTGCATTCCGTAGATAAAGCTTATAACAACGGCTGAAGCGACTTGAGTGGTGGAATACCCCATCCGGTCTTTGCACGCTCTACACCGGGGTCTCCGGCCATATACCACTCGAAGACGGCGAACGTTTGGTCCGGGTATTTGGTTTGAGAGCTGATGACAAAACCGGTTGCTCCGAGACTGCTGGTCACCCGGGGTCCGTCTTTCGACATAACCGGAGCAGGCGCCCACCCGAATTTCTCCTGATAATTTTCTACGGAAGCGCACGACGCACCAAACCAGTATCCGAGTTGTACCATTGCAATACTTCCGGCCTGAAACGCCGATCCGGCCCAACCGCTCAGAGGCTCCTCGATATTGCTCGAAATGCCTTCCTTCCTCAGTCGAAGGAAGTACTTCCAGATATCACGCACCTCGGGATCTTCGTTCATCTTCAGACCGTCGGGAGTGTGAAGCGTCTTACCGATCATATAAGCCATGTCGCTTGCGATGAACGGCACCCAACTCGTGTGAACCTCGGTACCGAAATACTTATTTCCTCCCTCCTCGAACGTGACTTTTCGTGCAAGTTCTACGAATTGCTCGTATGTCATTGGTTCGGTCTCACTCGGATACTCCACACCGGCCTTATCGAAGAGCTCCCTGTTATAGGTGATCGCGGTAACGTTGTTGTAGTCTTTCGGTAAACCATACCATGATCCCTTTCCCTGCTCCTGACCATCAAACCGATAGGCCCCAGATCCACCGAGGTCGATATCGTCGACATCGGTAAAGTCACTCTCCGGAGACATAACTCTGAGCGTTACCGGTCCTTCACTTCCTTCGGAGCCTCAGCCTGCCCAGCGAACGCTGTAATCGCGATGAACAGAAACAAAGTGATCGCTTTCTTCATATTTCTCTCCTCATTAAGCGATTTCGAATGAATAAAACTATCATACAATATGATCGCTGTCAATAAAGAACGCTTAACTCAATCAATCGAATGTTCATTTCAATCGTATAAATGATTGACTTGGATCAAGCGCAGTTGTAAGATAAGTCGTCGGCGGATACCGGCCGCATTCTGGAGGAAATCATGCGTAACCAAACTATTGGACTGCTCCCGCTCTATCTCGACCTGTACGACAAAATCGCCCCCGGTAAGCATGAGGAATACCAGGGATTTATAGACGGTATTACGAAGCTGCTTTCGTCGTACGAAGTACACGTGGTCTCGCCGGGAATTGTCTTTACTCACGAGCATCTTTCGAAGGCCGAGAAAGTATTCTCGGAAAATGACGTAATCGGCATAGCCGTACTCCATCTGAGTTATTCACCGAGCCTGTTGGTTGCGGATTTTATCGAACAATGCCGGGTACCTACACTTATCATCGATTCGACCCCGGACTCCACCCTCGATCCAAACGCCGAAGGAATTCTGCGACGAGACCAGGCGATCCATGGCGTAATGGATCTGACAAGCGTCTTGAAATCCAGAGGCTTGCATCGCTGCAGCGGCTTTTCGAAATCAAACAATCGGGATCACCGGGCACCCATTCGTAGGAATGGGTGATTTCTCAGTCTCTTTTGATGCACTCCGCCGGGATTTCGGTATTACGGTAAAGGAGATATCGGTATCTCAAATCGCGGAACGCGGCGAATCGGCCGGAGAGGAACCTGTTCGTCAAAAAATCGAAGAGGATAAAAAGTTCTGGAATGTCGATGCAATAACCGATGAAGAGCACGCCCAGGCGGTAAAAGACTATCTCGGTATGAAGAGCATCGTTGAGTCGGAAAAAATGTCGGGCTACACGATGAATTTTCAGCACATCGGAGACAGTATCCCGACACCTTTTTATGGATGCAGCGGATTGATATCGTCCGGCTACGGGTATGGTGGTGAAGGTGACGTATTGACCGCCGCACTCGGTCGGCCGATGAATATGTTGTCGGATGCCGCAAAATTCGACGAATTTTTCTGTCCGGATTGGGAAAATAACCGCATATTGATGAGCCATATGGGTGAGTCGGATTCCAGATTCGTGAAAAAAGGTTCAACACCGAGCCTCGTAACGCGGGAGGGCTTCCTGAATCCGCACAGGAGCGTTATCTATCGCTTCCAGGCCGAACCGGGAGAGATTACATTCGTTAATATCGCTCCCATTGCCGCCGGCGGAGGACATCATCTCTATATAGTCCGCGGCGATGCTCTCGAAGAAGTACGGCTTTTCTGCCGTTACCTCGGAATAGATTCGATGATTGTAACTCCGGAAAACTTAAAGGATGAGACATGACACATGGCCCGACAACGAAAGATCTGCTGATCGGATTCGATCTCGGAACAAGCGCAATAAAGGCGATACTTGTTGATACATCCGGGAACGTGGTTTCAAAAAGCAGTCGTACGGTCGACCTTATTCGTCCGGATGATGTGAGATGCGAAATCGATCCGGACCGATACGTCGAAAACATCGTCGAGATAATCGGAGACCTCGCACAAAGCGCCGGGGACGATCGAGACGCCATCCGGGCCGTAAGCAGCTGTGCCGCGAGCGGCAATACGTTGATCCTCGACGACGATCGCCGACCGCTCATGAATACGATCAGCTGGCTCGACAACAGAACATCGGGCCGCGAAGCCGAGCTGTGGCCCGAAATCGACGCGGGGGAAATCTATCGCCGTGTCGGGTGGCCGTGGCGCGGCGTTTTTCCGCTGGCTCATCTCGCATGGATCCGCGACAACGAGCCCTATAAATGGAAGAAAGCAAAATATGTCGCGATG
>CAYLZA010000360.1:0-4221 GCA_964387575.1 uncultured Spirochaetales bacterium
ATGATCAACAACATCCTGACGCAAAAACAACAGGGTTTCGACAGCCTCAAGGATCCGACCGAGATGAGCTTCAGTTTCTGGACGCATCTGGCAAATGAGATAATCAAAGAATATCGGGATAAAACCAGCAAGCTCGAACGGGAGCAGACTTTTTGTCAAGCTGCTTATCTCATCGGTTTTTATGCCGTTCACTACAACTCGATAAAGCGCAAGGAACGCGATGTACAGGCGTCGCTTAAAAAGCTCGATCAAAAACTGCGGCAGCCTCCCTACGCGTTTACGGTATCGGATATCACCAGCTTTACCGACGATAACGGTGTTGCGCTGACAAAAAAAATCGGGCGGGACAAAGTTCACGAGTATCTCGAAAAGAAAACAAAACCGGGAGAAGGGGAGGAGCTTCCCGAGATACTGCGTGTTCGCGGAGACAAAAAGCACGAGTATTATGTGTGCAAAGAGCTCGTGCTTCCGCTTACCCTCAAAAAGACGAACGACGCATCGAAGGGGTATAGAAAGCGCTATATAGAGGAGTGGAAGGAGCATATCCGGGAATCGCACAATACTCCGGAGATGAAAAAAGACGATGCGTTTGTTCTGGATCTACAAAAGAAAGTGCAGAAGGAAGCTCCGCTATTGAGCTCGCTCCTGAGTTACGAGTTGCTCTATCTGGTTTTGCAGGAAGTCAAACCTCGATACGAAATAAACGCTGAGATAAACAGAATTCTCGATACTTCAAAACAACAGCTCGTATCGATTGATCAAATTCTCAAATTGAGCCGAAGAGATCTTCTCAACCAGGCGAAAATGCAGCTTCCGTTCTGGATGAGCACACCCGTACTCAATAAAATCGTTGCGTTTTTGAAACGGTTTGCTACGGGTCGTCAGCTGCGATCGACAAAGGAAAAGAAAACCGCTGCGGGAACCGTAAACAGAAAGCAGAGCGCCGAACCTGTTGGTGCCGGAAAGCCCGGTGGTAATGCGGCAGGTGAATATTCCGGAGCGGGCGCGAAGATGCTCGGTGCAATGGGTGGTTCAGGAGCTTCACAAGGGGATAAAGGTTCGTCCGGAAAGGGAAAATCATCCGGTGGGCCTGCAGTGCTTCAGCGCGCCATGTCGAAGCTAAAGCTCGAATTCGCAGGGAGCCGTCCGATCGACGATGTAATGGATGAGCTTATCGAAAAATGGAATCCCCTCTACGATCCGCAGGCAAAAGCAAATCTCGTCGCGGATGTTAACTCGCTCGTGCGGGATTTTCTGCGCAAGCTGAAGCGTGGATTTCTCACAAAACCTCCCGATGCCGCTCGCATTAGAGCTATGGCGGAAACTCTATCAGACAACAGCGCGTTCAGTCAGATAAAGCGAAAAGAGGATTTCAAGCGATACATCGAGCTCTATATGATCAAAGTACTCGGCGGAAAGTAACACTCCCGGACGTGGCTATTTGTATCCGATTACCCGACCTGTTTTTCGGCGGCCGGGTATGGGGCGGGACACGGGAACTCTTAATGCGAGTTAATCAACCGAATATTTCGTTGATCTCCGGTGCATATTTCTCACTCACTACGTTGCGTTTGACCTTCAGCGTGTGTGTAAGCTCTTCGCCGACCTCGAACGGCTCCGGTATCAACTTAAAACGGAAAACCCGTTCAAACGCCTTGAAACCGTTTTTTGCGCTTACCGCCGACTGAATCTCGTTGTAGATAAGCGATTGAATTTCCTGATTGTCGAGGAGCTCCTGATAATCGAAATAGGTGAAATTCATCTCTTCGGCCGTTTTTTCCAGTATCTCACGGTTTGGAACGATCAGCGCTCCAAGGAATTTCTGATCCTGCCCGACGACCATGATCTGATCTATATATTCCGATTGTGATAGAGCGTCTTCGATCGGTGTCGGCTCGACGTTCTCCCCGCCGAGAAGCACGATAGTCTCCTTCTCCCGTCCGATGATCGTAAACTCACCGGTATGCGTAAAAATTACGATATCACCGGTGTTCAACCATCCGTCCTGCAGGACCGCTTCGGTTGCCTCCTGGCGTTTGTAGTATCCCTTCATAACCTGATCGCTTTTTACGTACAATACGCCCTTTTGACCGGGCCGCACTTTCGTCCCGTCTTCGGCGAGCACCAGATATTCGATGTCCCGGAGTAAAGGACCGACGGTTCCCGGAACCGGGGTCTTGAGCTTGCGGACAGAGAGGACCGGTGCCGTTTCGGTAAGACCGTATCCCTCGAGAAGCGTTATCCCGGCGGCGCGGTAGAATCGATCGACATAGGTCGGGAGCTTTCCTCCGCCGGAGATTCCGGCAATAAACCGTCCCCCGAGTTTTGCCTTGATTTTCCGAAACACAATCAGATTGCCGAGCAGTTTGATCGGAGTCAGGAGCACGAGCGGAATCGCGCTCAATAGTGCATCGACGAGGGTGTTTCGTTTTTTGAACTGCGGCATCAACCCGCGGACCATCGTAACCATTGTAGCGTGCAATTCGCCGGTCCATACAAAAAAGCGAAAAAGAGCTTCCTTTATCACTCCGCCGCTCGCGGCATTTCTGAATACCGCCGAACGGACACCTTCCCAGAGCCTCGGCACCGCCGCAGTCCAGTTTGGGCGTACCACAGCCATATCGGCCATCAAAACCGTGCCGACCATTTTGGAGTAGGCGAGTGTCGCTCCTATATTGAGAACCACATATTCGACCGCACGCTCAAACGAATGCCACGAAGGTAGTACGCTCAGAAAAATATCTCCCGGTTTAATGGCAACGTGCTCGTATATGCGTTCGAGCTGGAAAACATAATTCCGGTTCGAGAGCATAACTCCTTTGGGCTCACCGGTCGTTCCCGAGGTATAGATGATCGTTACCGTTTCCTCGGCGGTGCCTTCCTCCACCCGGTTGTTGAACAAATCCGGGGCGGTTTCTACCGATTTTTTCGCTTCCTCGAGCAGCTCAGTAAGTACGACGATTTCAACATTGTTCTTCTTTACTGATGTATCGACCGGATCCATCGAAACGATTCTTTCGAGCTTCGGCAGATCATCCACTCGTTTCAGGATTTTGTCTATCTGTGCCTGGTTTTCCACGAATACCGTTCTGCAATCGGCGTGTCCGAGAATATACGCCAACTCGTCTTCGGTGGAATCGGATCCGCGCGGTACGTCGACGGCACCGAGACCGATAATCGCAAGATCGATGATGATCCACTCTCTTCGGTTGTCGGAAATCAAACCGACGTGTTCCCCTCGTTCTATACCGAGCTCGGCCAATCTCGTTCCGAGTGCTTTGACCTGTTCGTAGAGCTCTCGATAGCTAACGGAGGAAAACTCCTCTCCGCCGTTTTTGCTCATCTGCGCAATATAATTCGGGGAATTCTCGGCTACCGAACGAATCCGCTTAGCCAGCGTATCAAGACGATCAGACATCAATCAACCTCCAAGGGTCTCAGATCCTACAAACGCGGATCGGCATCGTATCTTCGTGCACCAACTGCCGAGGCCGAAAGGGCATAATATGCCGGGCACGCCGGTTTCGAAAATACTCTACCATGAGGGTAAGGCTGCGTCAATTTAACAAAAAACTAACGGTGCTGTTTAAACGCCCGCCCATTCGGGAGCGATAAGGCACCGGATATCTTCAGCTCGAGCCGGGAGGATTTCCCGATGTGTCGACAAGACAGAGCCACTCAGCCTCGGCGGCGAGCTCATCGCCAACAAACGCTTTTCCGGATTGTTTGATCATACGCGAGGTGGTACGCAGGTTTTTGATTTCCATACGAACGGTTTCATCGGGTCTGACCTGTCGTCGGAATTTGGCTTTTTCAATGGTAGCGAGAAAAAAAAGCGCATCCCCGAGTGACCCGCCGGCGCTCATACCGGCACCTCCACACTGTGCCATCGTTTCAACGAGAACGACGCCGGGAACGACCGGGTAGTCCGGGAAGTGCCCTTTGAAAAAAAACTCATCTTTTGAAAACGTCTTGTATCCGATGATTTCCGATTCGTCCGCTTTTTCGAGCTTATCAACAAATAGAAACGGTTCGCGATGCGGTAGTAGAGACTTTATATCATCCATACCTCGTGCTCTCCTTTCAAACGGCATTGCCGGAACATGCTGATTCGTCGCTATACTAATTTGCGGAGTAAAAGGATGCAATACGTACGTACGCCGATGCAGGAATTCGCATTATGAACCGTTGGCACGGTTTTCCACTACCATACCCCTGTTT
>CAYLZA010000361.1:0-4220 GCA_964387575.1 uncultured Spirochaetales bacterium
AATGGTCAGCAACACGTATCTGCCGGGATTCGCCCATGGATGTATTTCGGTAAAATCCCAATCGACATCGACGATTCCGCTTTCGATCGTGAGCGTACCGCCGTCGGGCATTGCGTCCCGGGCATTGACGCACATGTTCATGATAACCTGCTCGAACAACACCTTATCCGCACTGACCGTACCTATATTGCGTTCCGGGAGAAACTCGATCTGAATATGCTCTCCGATCAGACGGTTGAGCATATCGATTACTCCCGAAACGACGGCATTCAAATCGAGTGATTCGGGACGTATAATCTGACGACGACTGAATGAAAGAAGCTGCGCTACCAGCGTTGCGGCCCGGTCGCTGGCCGTAGCGATCTCCTGAACCAATTCTCTTACCGGGTTGTCCACGTCCAGCTCGTCGATCGCCATCGCGCCATAGCCGTTTATAACTTGTAGTAGATTATTGAAGTCATGTGCAATTCCGCCCGCGAGCTGTCCGATTGCTTCCATCTTCTGGGCCTGACGAAGCTGGTTTTCGAGCTTTTTTCTTTCCGCCTCATTTTTCTTTCGCTCGCTTACATTGTTGAACATCACCGCCATTTCGCCGTCGGCAGGTTGAAACGCATATATATCGAATACGCCTTCGATGCGAGGATCCCGATACTCGAAATCCTCGATTTGCCGGCTGCCACCGTCCATAGCTATAGAATAAAACCGATCGGGGATCTCGGTTTCGGCCAGTTCGGGGAATGCGTCGACGATTCTCCGGTCGAGATAATCGCCCGCCTGAACACCGAGGATACGTTCGGCCGACGCATTCATGCTGGTCAGCACCAGCTCTTCACGATCGTTCAGTTTATAGTGGAGCAAACCCATCGGAGAGCTGTCGAAAATGCTGCGAATCCGGTCCATCGATTCGCGATACCTTTGATCCGCCTCGATTCGCTCCGTAATATCTTCGATTATTGCGACAGCCGCAGATATGGTGCCGCTATCGTCAAAGAGGGGCGCCGCGTTCACCGATACATAAACACGTCGACCGTCACGCCACTCTATCGCATGCCTGACATGAAAAACAGCTGCCCGTTCGCTCATCACTCGTAAAAACGGCAACTGATCCTCCGGGAAATCCTCCCCATGGATTCCGCGAATCTTCCATTTTGGATCGTTGTACGTTCGGTGCGATAGTTCTGCTCGTTCGAGACCGAGGATCTCTTCCGCCCGGGTGTTTGCGAATGTAATTTTTCCTTCGGCGTTCAAAACGACGATACCGACCGGACTCACCTCGGCGATTCGCGAGATCATGTTTTGCTTTTCGCGAAGGTCTTCACGGGTCTTCCACACCTCGTCAATCCGTCGCGCAAAGCCGTATATCAGTTTCCGGCCATCGATCCATTTAGCGGTCAACGATACCTCGACGGGGATGATCTGACCGTCTTTTGTGCGAAACGTTTCTTCCGCAATGATCCGGTCGTCCTCCTCGATTTCCTGCCGGAACCGTCTCACAACCGATTCATCGGCATCGGCTTTAATTATGAGAACCGAGGCCCCGATGAGCTCCTCTCTCGTATATCCAATGGCTTTACACGCCCGTTCGTTCACCGCGACGATAATCCCCTCGATGTCGTATGCAATAAACGCATCCGGGGAGCTCTCGAGAAAAATGCGTGCTGCTATATCGTCCACATTGACCTACTTGACCACTGTTTGGCGAAGCGAGTATTCACGTCCGAGAATCCGCCGCAAGGCAGACGTTGCGGCAGCCACGGACGAGGCGTCAAGCCGTAACTGAGACGTCGGCTAACGCGGCTGCGGCGGGGAATCCGTAGCGTCTTTGTAATCCAAAATCATAGATCAAAATGACAAAATTCCAAAAAAGATGCGATTTTTTTTGGATTTTTTGACACTTTTTTGGCGAAGTTCCAGACCAGTTGACCTCATGAAGTGATGAGCTTATGATGCGAGAAAACAAAATCGAGGGTAGATCGTGTTCGAGACCGTACTCTTCCCGCTCAATTTCTCGGAACCTTCGCTTCGAATTCGACAAGCGATGACATATTTGTCGAATCTCGAAACAAAAAACGTCGAGCTCGTACATGTGCTTTCGAGCGGAATGGAAAGCACCACGAAGGCTCGTAAACGGCTCGAAAAGCGCGCCCGACTCGTGGAAGAAGCCGGATTCAACCCGGAAACGCTTATTCGGACCGGACACGATGCTTCAGAAATCGTCTGGGCCGGGCAAGAGCGGGGCGTAGATTTTATCTGCCTGCCCTGGAAGAAAAAAAGCTGGCTTCAAAAGGCCTTGCTCGGGAGCACAACGAAGGATGTTACCCGTCTTACCAACATACCCATTCTCGTCTATAAATATCGACCGGGCATTGCGGCCGAGGATGATGAGCGGCTTACCGCGCTCTATGCTACCGATACGCACGCATCGGATGAGCAGGTGATCCCCTATCTGAAAGCAATCGGACCAAAAGCAAAGTGTCTCTATCTTCTGAATGTCGGAGAACGCGCGCCCGACCCGAATGCGGAAGCACAACGGCTGATAGAAATGCAAAACAGGCTCGATTCGATCAGAAGCGAGTGCATTGATGAATACGACTCGATCGAAACCGTTACGGTAATCGGAACGCCGAAAAGAGAGATCGTCCGTCGTGCGCGACGATTAAATGTCGATCTCATCGCTCTGAGAAGATCGACGGTTAAAGGCTCGTTTGGAAGCGTGATGGGTTCGACCGCCGAGCACGTAGCCAACAACTCACGTTGTTCGGTTCTCGTCATTCCAACGCAGGAAGGCTGAGAAGAGGAGTGATGATGAAGGGTAAGCATACCGTATTTCTCGTATCTCTCATTATCGTTGTAGTATTTGTTTTTTTCGGGGCCGTAATGCCTGAGCGTTTCGACACCGCCTCCGCTACGATCCATCGGGCGATAATCGACAATCTCGGATGGGGATATCTTCTTGCGGGGTTTATTTTTCTCGTGTTTTGCGTCGTTCTCGCCCTCAGTAAGTTCGGCAACCTTCGTCTCGGGAAGGACTACGAGAAACCCCAATACTCATACTTCGGATGGTTCAGTATGCTCTTCGCCGCCGGGATGGGTATCGGACTTATCTTCTGGGGAGTAGCGGAACCTTTGCAGCACTTTGCGAATCCTCCGGCGCACATCGCAGCTAAGTCCGGTGATGCTGCGGAGTTTGCGATGACCCGTTCGTTCTTTCACTGGGGAATACATCCGTGGGCGATCTATATCGTTATGAGTCTTTCCATAGCGTATTTCTCGTTTCGACGCGGGATGCGCCCTCTCATTTCGAGTTGTTTTTATCCGCTTATCGGAGACCGAATTTTCGGTATTCCCGGCAAAGTAATCGATATTTTGGCGGTTTTCGCAACTTTATTCGGTATCGCAACATCGCTCGGGATTGGCGCACTCCAGATAAGTGCGGGGATGGCCGAGGTGTTTCCCATTTCTCCGACCATGCTGGTCATTCTCATCGTAATCGGTATCGTCACGGTGCTGTTTTTACTTTCGAGCATGACCGGGCTCAATAAAGGCATTCAAATTCTCAGCAAGGCGAATATCATCGTCGCTATCGGATTATTACTCTTCATGCTTTTTGTCGGTCCCACGTCTTTCGCGCTCAACATCTTTACCAGTACACTCGGCGACTATATGGCGACACTTCTACAGTCGAGTCTCAGCAGCAATCCTTTCCAGGGCTACGAGTGGACTAAATCGTGGACATTGTTCTACTGGGCCTGGTGGATATCCTGGTCGCCGTTTGTCGGTCTTTTCGTGGCCAGTATCTCGCGAGGACGAACTATACGAGAGTTTATCGTGGGCGCGCTCGTCGTTCCGGCGCTGTTGACCTTCCTCTGGTTTGCGGTATTCGGCGGCGCGGCGTTCCATCTCGAAATCCACCAGGGAATCGAGGTAGCTCAAGCTGCAGTGGATGATGTGTCCACGGCTTTATTTCGCGTTTTTGATCACTATCCGTTGTCGAATCTTCTCAGCATCGTTACGATCGTGCTTCTTGCCGTGTTTTTTATTACATCCGGAGATTCGGCAACCTTCGTGCTCGCAATGATGACCACCGACGGAGACATTTCACCTCCACTATCGAAAAAACTCATCTGGGGCATAATCGAATCGGCGACCGCTTCGATTCTACTGATCGCCGGCGGGCTCGATGCTCTTCAACGCATGGCAATTGTGGCTGCGTTACCTTT
>CAYLZA010000362.1:0-4204 GCA_964387575.1 uncultured Spirochaetales bacterium
TGTAGTTAGGAGATTCGGAAATGATAAATTGATCGATGATGCGTTGTTCTTCAGTTGTCATGACTCCTGTCGCACATGCTTTCGCTCCCTTCGATTTCACTCGCGGCGAACTGCCGGGCAACCTCGTCGACCGGGCCGGTTATCCCGAGCAGATACGGTATCCCTTCGGCCTCGAGGTTTCGTTGTGCTTGTGGTCCCATGCCTCCGGCGATAACGCAACCGACTTTCCCGGTATCGAGAGCCTCAGGCAGTTGCCCCTGGGTATGTGTTGTGTTTTTCACATGCTGTGGTGAACCGACGGCACTATCACGGACCTCGAAGAGCACAAACTGTTCGCACCGACCGAAGTGCGCCGAAACCACACCGTTATCGGATGCAATAGCTACTATCATTGCGCGTCCCTCTTTTGTGAGATTATTCTCATTTAATGATAACCATTGTATCCGGCGCAGCTTATCGGTGCAACAGGGAGAGGAGTTTGTGTTGACTAAAGCTTACGCGTTTTGCGCACGACAGCTCGGGCAAACACCATAGTAGTGAACAACATGCTTGTGAATATCGAAATCGAATGTCTTTTCGAGCGATTTTTCGAGTTTCTCGAAGTTTGCCTTCTCGTCATCGCTGAACTCATCGTATTTAATTACGTTATAGCACTGTTCACAAACGAGGACATGATGGTGTTTTGTTTCATCGTCGATTTCGGCGAGCTCATACCGAGCTTTTCCGTCGCCGAACTCGAATTTCGTGACTATTCCCATCTGTGTGAGTAGCGTCAGTGTTCTGTACACGGTAGCCAATCCGATCCCGGGATGCTCTTCGTGTAAGTCCATATATACTTCCTCGGCGCTGACATAGCCGTCGGCATTACCGAGTTTTTCGATAATCACACGGCGAGGTAGCGTAACGCGAAGACCGCGACTTTTCATACGTTGAAGCAGCGGATTTTTCGAATAGTTATCGCCCATTTTTATCCCTTCCTACAATAGTCAAACATACTAAATTCCTGTGCGATTGTGTCAACAATATCGAATTTCAGATGCAATTCAGGTTTTTGCGATGTGCCTACTTTACTACACATTGGAAAATTAAGTGGCGACGAAAAATCAGTTTAACCGACTCCAGGCGCATCGCAAATGCCACAATTGTTCATTTGTGCTCGGATACCGATTATGATTCGGAAAGCGGTGTTTCTTCAATATGACCCGATTCCTGATTGAAGCTAAACGATACATTCCTGCGTTCATTGGTAATTTCGAGTATTCGACCATGGCTTTCCAATACGACACCCGGATAAACTGCCCCCTGAACCTTGATTGCTGAGCTGAAGTGCTGCTCGAAACGTTCCCGGAGCCAGAAGAGCCGCTCTCCGCGTTTTTCTATCAGTTTCAGACACTGCACTTTCTTCTTTCTTCCTTTTTCGATATTGCTTTGCCGTTTTTCTTTTTCCGCGAGTCGTATCGTGCCGTCGAGCTCCGCAATTTGGTTCTGCAGTTTTTCGATTTCCCGCTCTTCGAGCTCTATCTTGTCTCGTATCAGCATGTCCTGACCGAAGGAAATTTCGGTTTGTACACCTGTTTTGGTCCCCAGCTGGGCGGCCACAAGTCCGTTCCTAACCTTGATTATTCCGCCTACGAGCTTGCCGTTTTCGGTTTCCATCATGAGCGAGCCGTTGCATTTCACTTCGCAATGCAAGCAGGTGTTTTGCAGGACTACATCACCGATCGTCATCAGCGTCGCCTGCTCGGCAAATGCGGCGGTTATTTTATCCTTGGCTCTGAGCACCGCCTTTCCGCCGCCTTTTATTCCCTGTTGCACATGGATCGAACCTTCCGAGCTTACGAGCGCCGCTTCGACGCCATCGGCGATTTTCACCGTACCCTTCGCCATGACATAATACCCGCTCCGCACGCCACCGGCGATGTTGACCGGTCCCGAGAACTTCACGTTTCCGGTACCGGTGCCGATGTCTCCCTTGACGGTATGAACTTCCTGGATTACGAGCGATGTCCCGTCGTAAATCAACTCTCCCGATGTGTCTGCATAGAATTTCAGCATCCCCGCGTCATCGCGCTCTTTCCGTATTCCCGCGCCCGCTTCGATCTGCAGATGTTGTGAATCCTTTGCCTTGACCGTCTTGCTTCTAACGTCCCAGCCGTCTTTCTTCTCGAAATCCGGGCTCACAACCTCCGCGATCAGTGTATCCTTGTCGACCGTGGTAATTCGATCCTGATTTTTAAAATCGGCGGTACCGTCGTCGCGAATCGTGACGCTTTTCCCGCTGGCGAGATTTATGTGGAATTTGAGACGGGCTTCTCCCGTTTCCGTCGGCGGTTCTCCCCGGGCAACCACTACCTCATCCCGAGAGTTCTCTTCAACCGCGCTTCGCACGGCTTCCTCGACCGCGTGAAGATCTATCCCCTTTATAACCCCCGCGTCTATCAACCGTTGACGCACGAGCTCCGTGGACAACCGCAGACCGGATCCTGTGCCTTCGGTCAGCGATACCGATGCGAGCATTACATCTTCAGAGATATTGACTGAAACTGTTGCGTCCCGATGCGGTCTGACCCGGCAAATCGGTACCGAATCCTCCTGCCACCGTTCCACAATCCCATCACGTTCGGCTACAATCGCTTCGGTATCCAACCGCACATGCTCGAGCGTTTCCACGGGTGCTTCGGTGCCGCCGGTAGCATCGATTTGCTTACCATAGACATCCACTCCCGGGGTTCCCTTATCCACGGGTGAAATCGATGCAATGATCGACTCGGCCTTGACGAACGCCATCTCCTCGATTTCGGCGATTGGTTTTCTCGATACCGAAGGAAGCTCTTCCTCGGGATGCCACGGTGCCTCTTCACACAGTTTTTTCTGTTTGGCAACCTTTTCTTCATCGAGCCACGATACTTCCCAGGTCAATTCTCTCGGTTTTCCGGGTTGCGGTGGCTTCCCTTCGGCGAGTACGTAGTTTTCGAGCACGAGTTGCGGACTTCGGTAGAACGAAAGGATGTCTTCCTTTATTCGGGCAAGATCCATTCCTTTGAGACCGCTGGTGCGGATTGCCGCACCGAGCTCCTTGAGCACGAGCGGTTTGCCCTGACCGCGTCCCTTTTTTATCGTCAGGAGTGCCTTCGTCTTATCATCATTCGTAGTAATTTCAAACGACGCGTCTTTGTCTTCGCATATCGGATAATTTTCGAGCGGGATTCCTGATAGTACGGTGTTTTTGAGTGCCTGATCGAGCTTTTCGACCGAAAAAAGCGCGTCTTCGGGAATACCTTTTTTCTTCGCTATATCGATTATCTCGCCGGCGTGCGGTAGTTCCTCGGTTTTTTGGGGATCAAAGCTCAGGAATGCCGTGTTCATATCGCGAGAAGTAGCTACTTTGTACGGCTTGTGTGCATCGGGAGCTTCCTCCGGCTCCTCCGCGACGGCGCTTTCGCCGGCGTCTGCGGTGTCTTCGGCGGTGTCGCCGCCGGCGGAGGCCTCGCCCTCTGCCGACTCGGATCCTTCGTTACTCACGTCGTTTACGGCCTCGAGCTCGCCCGAGGCCGTGCGATCATCGGCCGTGCCGTCGGGGGCCGCATCGGTGGTGTGCTCTCGGGTAACTTCTTCGTTGCTATCCGACATGATAACCCGCCTCCGCTGCTGCTACGATTTTGGATTTGAGCAGGGTGTTCGCCTTTCTGAGCCTGCGGATCTCGAATTGCTGAGATCGGATGGTTTCGAGAAGATCCGCATTGGACAATACACCCGAATGCAAAAGATCGTGTACCGACTGGAGCTTTGACTCGAAATCCGCCTCGGCTTCGAGCTCCGCAACGCTGAAGCTCTCCTCGACAGGATCGATGCTCATACCTCTCGTCGCCTGAGAAATGTTGATGTCGACGATCTTGTCTGCAATTCGATGTACCGCCTGCGAAATCACCGAATCCGGTTTATATGCCACGATAGGCAACCCTGCATCGAGCGCAGTTTGTTGCAAAACGTCTCGATATATTACGCCGAGATGTTCGATAGTCATACCAAGATACTGTTTACATGACCTCCTCATCTTGCCGACTTTAGCGCACTGCTGTGGTTCGTCCACCATATTGAGAACAATATACGGACGAAATCGCCGGAGCTCCTGCTCGAAACGAGCTACCCCGTCGCTGTCTTTTCCTCGCAGCTCTTCGACGAGCGAGGGAATATAGAGCCTTTG
>CAYLZA010000363.1:0-4197 GCA_964387575.1 uncultured Spirochaetales bacterium
ATGAAACCGGACGGATATTTTTATGCGCTTCTGGCGAAACGGGAAGGTGCGCGTCGATTTGCAGGTCCCCCGACCTGGCGAAAACAGGAAGTGGAAAAAACGGTTTCTCGTCACTTGCATATTGTCGAGCTACGCGGTGATGTTTTTACTCCTGGAGAGCGCGGGTCGATTCCCGCATGGGTCGTTGTAGCCACAAAAACAAAGGTGGAAACATGGAATTCAGTCGGCGCGCCGACGCCGAACTGTAAATGATCCTGTCCCGAGGCTCGGCGTCGGGCTCAGACATTCCCGTCGTTCCTACCACGTCGCAGACTCGCATGAGCAAAGTGCTCACGAGGAATACGTGCGATGCATCGATATTCAATGTTATTCATAGTACAAAATCATCCTTGTTACTTGTAATTATAAAGAGCATGTTGTAGCTTCAAAAGGTATCCGACTTACAAATCAATATACAAATTGTTGCAAGGAGAAGTGTGTAATGAAAAAGTTGAAGCGCCCGAGATTGGTAACAGCAGTCATAACAATTGCAGCCGCCGCTTTATTGTTTTCAGGTTGTTCGGAAGAAAGCGATACAAGCGATTCGTCAGGCTCTGAAACCAAATCTGCAGAAAGCGAGACCACTGAGATTCATGAAGATTCGGATGAAAACAATGTTTTCACTTTTTTAGATGATAGAAATCTCATGAGTATTGAGCTGCCTCCCGAGTTTGCAGACGTTGAGATAACAAAGCAAGAACAGAGTTTCCAGACTTCGGCAGGCGAGAAATCGATGGTGTGGCACCAAGCCGTGGGTCAGGATTCTCTATTTATGATCGGTATTGTGGACGTCGGCTTCCCTCCGGGCGAGAAGGAAGATATGATCCAGGGTCTCATCTATGGGCGGATGAATTATTCCTACAATGGTGAAGTTATCTCGGAGGGCCAGACGGAGATCGAAGACTATACATTTGTTACCGGAAGGTATTCCTTCGATCAGAACGGGAATACCCTCTACCATGAGGTGGCACTAACCCATGTCCAGGATTGGCAGTTTATTCTTCAAGTATTAGGTGTGGATGAAGCCACCCTTGACCGGGAGGAAGTGAGAAACTTTTTCACTTCATTTGCATACACCGGTCCGGAGCAGGAATCAACCGGGGCCGATTGAAGCCCTACTGAAGAATAGTCGCTATTCGGATATACACGTAGAGCGCGGATCGATACCCGTAGCGGGTCGTTTTCGCGACAAAGAGACGCTATAATAGCGTGTGCGGTCATACAAATGATGTATTATTGCCGCGGCTGTCGATGAAAAACCCGCTCTACAAAGACCTACAGTACTACAAGTTCTCCGCCTACGGGTTTCTGAAAAATTTGCGGTTTTTCGAGCCGTTTTTGATTCTGTTTTTTCTCGAGCAGGGGCTATCATACGTACAGATCGGCACTTTATATGCCGTACGCGAGATCGCCGTCAACCTGCTCGAAATACCGACCGGCGTTGCAGCCGATGCGATAGGACGAAAAAAGACGATGGTCTTTTCGTTCCTCGCATATCTGATTTCGTTTTCGCTGTACTACTTCGGTCGATCCATGATGCTTCTTGTTCCGGCAACGTTGCTTTTCTCGCTCGGCGAAGCATTTCGAACAGGAACGCACAAAGCGATGATCATGGCATATCTGAAAAAACGCGGCCAGGAACACCACAAAAACGACTACTATGGTCACACCCGTTCCTGGTCTCAGGTAGGCTCGGCACTCTCATCGATTATCGGCGCCGGAATCGTATTCCTCAGCGGCAACTACCGTGAGATTTTCATCTTCTCCACAATTCCATATGTGCTCGATCTAATGTTAATAAGCTCTTATCCAAAAGAGCTCGACGGCGAAAGAAGAAAAATCTCCCTCAACGAAATAGCGCAGAGTTTTCGGCGTATATTCACAATGACGGTGGACGCCTTCAAGTCGGGCGGAGCAGGTCGATTGCTTTCGAGCGCGGCGATTTACGGTGGTGTCTACAAGGGGATGAAGGACTATCTGCAGCCGCTCGTTCGTTCCCTGGCGCTGTCGATCCCGCTGTTGATGACGCTGGAATCAGTCGAACGTACTGCGGTGTTAGTAGGAGTTATATACGCCGTGCTGTATCTGATAACTTCTCAAGCTTCGCGGTTCTCGTATCGCGTCTCCCGCAGGTTTTCCTCTCCTCGGAACGCACTTGATGCAGAGCTTTTTCTCGGGATTGTTGCGGCGCTATTGGTTGGTGTATTTCATGTACTCGATCTGACTGTAGTATCGGTGGCTTTGTTCTTTCTTATATATATCGTTCAGAATCTTCGCCGCCCCGTATCGGTCAGTGAGGTCAGCGATGCGTTTGCATACGAGGTGCAGGCAACTGCACTTTCAACCGAGTCGCAACTTCAGAGCATGTTCGCCGCACTCCTCGCGTTTCTCGTAGGTGCGGTCGCCGAAATCGCCGGCGGATCGATCGGTTGGGGAATCCTCGTCGTATCGATCGGAATAGCCTTTTTCTTTCCGGTGCTGCGTCTCGGATCGCGCGATGCGAGCGCGTAAATTGCCGTTATGAGTCAAACTTCGCACTATACGGACCAGGTTCGTATGTCGCAATTTCCACCCATTGAGGACCTTCGGCTTTGTAGAGTGCGTACCCGGACATACTTACGCGCGCAAAAAGATAGAGTTGACCTTTTTCGAATGTATATCGCAATGTTCGTGCGGCTGCACCTTGTTCGGCAATTTTGACTTCATGAGTTCCCGGCGTCATTTTTATCATCGAATTAATAATCCCGATCATGCTCTCTCCGTCCACGCCCCGATAGTAAGTGTTGGGCAGATACAAACGAGCGGCTTGTGAATCTTCGAGGGATTTAGCGCCTGAGGAAAAGTACCGTGCATCCTTTGTTACAATTTTCGAAACGGGAAACGCTTCGTTAATGGTCTGGCATGCCGACAGTAGGAACGTGCATACGATACACAAAAGAGAAACGGAAGCAATAGTAAGATTTTTTTTCTTCATTTTTGTTCCCTATATTTTATCTATTGTAATTCGAATACACCGGTGTACGTATTCTGAAATTCATCGACAAGCTTTTGAAAACGCTCGATTGCTTCTTTTTTGATTTTTGCATTCGCGAAAAACGGAATAGATGCCAAAACCGTGCCGCCGCCTATCATTGCTGCGGCCGTTGCGCCGGGGTTTTCCCATTCCGTGTCGGTAATAAGGCCGGTAGTACCAAAGCCTATTAGCAGTGCTCCACTGATCGCAATTGTCCAATTAACGATATTCTTCCCTGTATTGGTTCCCATCAAAGCATCTTCTTTTCGAACATTTGAAGCGATTTCGTGCCATTCGTTGACAAATGAATGAAGATACGGATTAACTTTTGGATCAATGTCCAGGCTGTAGGCGTTTTTGTACTTAAATGTTGTAGTCGTCTGTGTCGCATACGAACCGAGCTGAACCTCTGAAACATCGATTACATCTCTAACTCGGTATTGTGTGACGCCGTATTTATTCCCGAATGTTATCCGACGAAACACATCGTTATCATTATTATTTGAGCCGGTGTGAAATGAAGGATATGCGTCAGACGATTTGCCGGGGAAGTAGATGAAATCCTTCTGCTGTTTAAACGGCATGTTTTTCCATTTCAATGTCATGGTACAATCGGCTGGGCCCATTTTCGCCATTTCTGCGGGGTTCTTTACCGTCAGAGTCACAGCCCCCGAATCGGGATGTGCCGTGTCGTAGGCAAATAGCTTGAACGTATCAAGCAATACCTTTTCCGCTTCCGGTGTTAATGAAAACACGGTGGAGCATACAATGGTGATTATTACACCGAATAGGGCTGTTCTTTTCATTCGCAATATCCTCTTCGCTTTAAACGTGTCGTTACTACAGCACGGCCTGCGCGGTTGAGGAATAGCGAAAGTTACTTAATTTCGTAGGTAGTTTTACCTATCGCGGGAACAATGGCTCGATCCGTGGAATCAACGCTGGACGGGGTATTAATTACTACCCACTAGGGACCGGATTTTGCCGCACGCCGATCCCGAATCCGGACGTCGTTATCTTTCTCCAGACTACCGCCGGCGAATTTCTTTATTGGAGTGCCCGTTGTTCGACATCGCGTACATGCTCGAGACGCTTCACTAAAGCTGAAGCCGCGTCCTTTGGGCGCGGTTTCCGTTTGCGGCTGT
>CAYLZA010000364.1:0-4195 GCA_964387575.1 uncultured Spirochaetales bacterium
CGATATGATAGGTGTACTCTCCGTTTGATGCTCGCAATCCGTTATCAGCCGTTCCATCCCATGACACTTTCGCAGGCGCCGTGCCTTTCCAGCTGAACCGCCGTATGAGATGCCCCGCCGCAGATCTGACATAGCCCGTCCATTGTGACTCCGGTGATGTCTCATGAAAAAACGAAATTACATCCTTGTTTCCGTCACCATCCGGTGAGAAGATCGAATAGTCTGCGTTAATCGAAGCTTGTGGCGGCGTTATGTCGACTTCAAACTCGGGAGAACGTGCCGCCGGTTCATTTCCATTTACGTAAACTGCGGAGACCCGAGCGAAATAGCGCCCTTCTTTTAATACATCGCCGAATTCATCGGTACAATCGTATCTGATCTCGGTCGGCGGGAACTCGCTGCCCCTCGCCGATCGTACGATCGCACCTGAAGCATCTACGATTTCGGCCCGCCATGAAACAACTCCTTCAGCTACCGGAGCATTTACATTGAACGTTACATAGTCTTTTACTCCGTCCCCGTTTGGTGAAACATGCGGTGTGTCGATTTCGACAGCCAAAGGTGTCTCACGATTGTCGATTATAATCGGTCCGATCTCTCGGCTCGTGCTGTTTCCGGCATTGTCAATTGCCGAAATGGAATAGTAGTAGCTGCCGTTCGGTAGAGCATGGCCATCGTCGCCGCTTCCGTCCCACACGATTGTCCCGGGAGACTGATCCCGCCACTCGTACGTCCTCACCACATCATCGTTTCTGCGGATAGTACCGACCCATTTTTGTTCACGACTCCCGCTCTGACTGATGATCAAGGCATCTTTTTTACCGTCATCGTTCGGAGAGATCACGAGTTGTTTATCGTGTTCGTAATTCTCGATTCGGGTTTGTAATTCCGGAGCTTGTGTATCCACATTGATGATATACGGCCCGGAATTCGCTCTGTTGTGCTTGTCGTCCTCGACAAATATCTCAATCGTGTACCTGCCGTCTTCAACGATCCTGCCACGATTACCCGTATCTTCATCCGCGTGCTGCGCCTCACCGACAGGTTCTTTTTCTCCGCTCCACACTACATGTTCAGGGATATCGACGGAGGAGAGCACTCGTGACAGCCCGTAGCCGATCCTGCGAACAATTGATTTCTGCGGATCCTCCGCGTGGATTTTCGCCTCTGCTGAGCGGGAATATTCAACCTGCTCATAGACCACCTCTCCTTCGCGGTTTTTGACGGTGAATCCGAACAACGAAACATACCGTTCTTCCGAAACCGACAATCGTACGCGGAGCGTATCCTTAATCCCGTCGCCGTTCGGGGAAATATATTGCGGTTCGGTAATCCCTACGTAAAGCTCAGGCGCCGTCCTGTCGTATTCTCCAAACTTAAAATCACCACCGGTGCCAAATGCATAGGTCGTGCCGGCGAGCGACGAAAAACCAACACCATTTTCAACACGACGTCCCTCTCCGAGACGAACCGAAATACCAATAGAAGGCAAAAAACTTCTTCGCTGCGCAGCATCTCCAGATATCAGCTCTGCGAGATCATAGCTCGTTCCGGCTCGCACAACAACTCGATTCCAAAACGTCATCTTCGTCCCCAACCCGAGGGCCACGTTCTGAAAGCTCGGAAACGAGAGATCGGTCGTGAACGTCCAGGAGAATGCATCGGTTGCAACAGGCGTCAACTCTACACCCGCGGCCGGGGTGAACACGGGCGGTACAGGAGTCGTTTCGATCCCGTCCGCGGTGCCGAATCCCTTGCCCATATCACGAAGTGCAACACCCCACGTGAGATCGCCGATCCGCGTCTTTCCCGCACGATGAAGAATGCCGAGACTCGTCGTGAGCCCCCAATCGGGGACGCCGCGACTTTCGCCGGCGCCTTCGCTTCCGGCGCTGGCGTCACCGGTGTCGTCCGCGCTGAGTCCGGCCGCAAACCGTAACCCAAGGCCCGCGGCAAAACCGTTGAACAACGGTTTTGCCGCGGTCAGCGAAAGATCCACCCTGGTACCGGTGCTGAACCCGGATAGATTCGACATAACCCCCGAAATCGCTCCTCCGAGAACGGCAACAGGCGTTTCAAATGAACCCGAAATAGACGCAAAATGCCCGAGCTTTTCCTTAATCGGAACGGAGCTCCCGCCGGAAGCGTTTTCCATGTCGATCAACACCATGTATGCGCCACTCAATCCGGCGAGCTCGGTCAATCCTGGTGTTGCAGGATTGACCGGAAACGACGAAGGGGGTGTATCTGCGGCGACGGAGCGTTGTGAGGATGCCACCGGAAGGGAAATGAGGTTGTCCAGATAAACGGCGCCGGTCGGGGGATTGTACTGGGCATGTGTGCTCAGAGAAATGAGGATCAACCATGAGAAAAGTAAAGTATAGCGTCGTATCATCGGATGTATACGTTAAAGTTTTCGGGCAAGCGCATCGATCTCGGCGCGCTGCATCCGTCCGAGAGATTCCATCTCTTCGATTGACAGCTTGTCGAACAGATAATCTTCAACACGTCTGAGCAGTCCGCGGAGGTGAACATCGAGTTGGTCCTCCTTCTCAGATAGAAGCAAGTATAACGGAATGAGCTCATTTTTGTTCAACCGATCCATCAGCTACACGTTCAGCTCGAGCCCTTCACGAGCAAGGTGAATTTTTACACCTTTCTGATCGAGATGGTTGAGATACCACCGTGCGGATTTCAAAATATTATACATCTTCTGGTCTTCATAAAGCGGTTCGTGATGAAAGAGTATCAGATTCCGAATGTTCCATTCCGCGGCAAAATCGACCGCCAGGCTGTATGAAGAGTGCCCCCAGTCGTACTTTTCTATTGCCTCCTCCAATGTGTACTGCGAATCCATAATCAGCACTTCCGCATCCGCAAAATACGAGGCGTTTTCCTCGCTTCGTTCGAAATCCGCTTCCGACAACTCCGTGTCGCTCGAAAAAATCGCCTTTTTGTTGTTTTTCCCGATAATGCAGTACGATCTGCTCACCCCGGGATGCTTCATCTTTCGCCAACGTATCGTTCCGTCGCCGATCTGTATAGGAGATTCCTGTAGAACATGAAAGTGCTTTTTTGCACCGAGTATATCGAGTGTAACAGGGAAATAGGGGAACATCATCTGTCCCCGCACATACTCTTCGAACCGTTCGTCGGGACTGTAGAAGTTTACCGTAACATCAGGATCCGCCAAGGGTGCAAAAAACGGAAGTCCCTGGAGATGATCCCAGTGGAAATGAGTGAAAAATAGGTGATATACCCGTTTGTCTTCCCGGCGTTTTTTGAGCTCCACGCCGAGCTCACGAATCCCGGAACCCGCATCGAAGATTACGAACGTTCCGTCGTCCAGTCGAACTTCGAGACAGGTCGTATTTCCACCTACGGTACCGAAAATATAGCTCGGTAATTGCGAAAGAAACCGCTCTCTCGACTCTGAAGAGACAATGTCTTTGGATTCTATTCGCTGGACCACCGCGGCGATTTTACGACGCACCTGAGCGGGAGTTAACGGTGTAGGTATCGATCCCCTGACGCCCCAGAATTTTATTTTCATCGGACCATCTTCATCTCACTCGAGCATCGGCTCGTTCCGTCTTGCCTCGAGCCAACGATCGATCTCGTCTCTAATATGCAGCTTTCCCCGTCCGATTCCTGGACAACTCGCTTTTTCCGCATTCCAGCTCTCCTCGGAATCGAGCACCGGCGACCAGAACGGATACGCTCTGCATTGCAGAGGGCGATAAGGATATACCGAACATCCGCCGTCCTGCCAGAAGATACAATCGAAGTTCGGTTTTTCCCGTAAACTTATCCTCGGAATGCCTCCAATAGATACCCGGCGACAATATCGCCGTATAACCTCCTTATCGTCTATTTTGAGCCCTTCGGAAAGCCGTTTCAAGTCGTTTTTCGTCAGGAAGACGTATCCGGGCTCGTTACGACAGCAATTCGAGCATCCCGTACATTCAAAACGCAATCCATCTATATAAAAAGGCTCTTCCACTGTTTCCGTCCTTGCACGCCCGCGCAGCACCGGGACCGTTCGAAACGGTCCCGGCCACTTGTCGTCTTGACGAGACGCAGTATTGCTACGTCCCGTCATTTCAGCTGTACGTGTATTTTCATGTGCACCGGTGGGATTGGGGAGAGAAGGATTCGAACCTTCGAAGGCGAGAGCCAACAGATTTACAGTCTG
>CAYLZA010000365.1:0-4183 GCA_964387575.1 uncultured Spirochaetales bacterium
TGACGCTCGATTTGAGTATGTACTGGAACCACCTGGTCTGGAGCATCTTTGGCGAAGATTAACAATGACAGGCGAGTATTCCCCTAAGGTATGGGCGGACGCGTATCTGGCTGCATTTGCTATTGCCGCAGGATTTACTCTCGTTTCTTTTGACAAGGCGTTCCAAACGAAATCGGAGCTTTCGCTTCATCTGCTGCTTCAGAATTAACTGCTCAACAAAAAAGGAATTCTAATCCCGAGCCACAACTAATGTGTTAGATATGCGTTTGTAATTCAGCTTTCTTGTTGTCAACAAGGACGTCGAGATCTATATTTTGGGTCAGCGGCGATCTTCGAGCAGGGGCGTTTTTCAATCCTCACTGGGCTTGACGGTCTTTTGCCCGTAGGAACGAGCGTTTACACTTGATCTATAACCGTTCCAAAATCGCCCCAGGACACAGAATGCCGAAACGCGAGTGGGATGCGGAAGGGCATCTCGAAGAACAATATCGGAGTATATTCGAGAATGCAGCGGTAGCCGTTGCGGTTGTCGATCCGGACGGGTACCTGGTCGATACAAACGGCACGAACTGCCGGTTTCTCGGGTATGATCGCTCTGAGCTTATCGGGATGCACTTTACCGCGTTGACGCATCCGGAAGATGTGGATATCGATGCTGCCCAGTATGAGGCGCTGATTCGCGGCGAGACGAATGCATATCAGATCGAGAAACGCTATATCCGAAAGGACGGTTCGGTCGTCTGGGGGTATCTTTCGGTATCGCTGATTCATCATCGGAGAGATCGCCCCCCGTATACCACCGCGATCGCCGTTGACATCACTGAGCGGAAACACGCAGAAGCCGAACGGGAACGGCTTCGAACACAGCTGCTGCAGGCGCAGAAAATGGAATCGGTCGGGCGTTTGGCAGGAGGCGTTGCGCACGACTTCCACAATATGCTCGGGGTAATCCTCGGGTACACCGAGCTGGCTATCGAGCAGCTGGAGCCGGACGACCCGATTTATGCAGATCTTCAGGAGGTTCAGTCGGCAGCCGAGCGATCCACCGCATTGACCCGTCAGCTGCTCGCATTCGCCCGCAAGCAGAATACCCGTCCACAAATCATCGATATCAACGACACCGTCAGGGACTCGCTCAAAATGCTATATCGTCTCATCGGAGAAGAGATCGAGCTCAAATGGCTTCCTGCCGAAGATTTGCCCAAAGCATTTATCGATCCGGCACAGATCGATCAGATCCTGGCCAACTTGTGCGTGAACGCAAAAGACGCGATCGGTGATATCGGAACGATCACACTTAAAACGGCAGAGATCTCGATCGACAAACAACCCGCCGTCTCCGATCCCGATAGGAAACCGGGGAGCTATGTCGTTCTTACCGTAAGCGACGACGGCTCCGGGATGGATGAAGAAACAAAAGGGAAGATCTTCGAGCCCTTTTTTACGACGAAGGATGTGGGTCATGGTACCGGGCTCGGGTTGTCCACGGTATTCGGAATCGTCAAGCAAAACGAAGGGTTTGTCGAATTAGATAGCGAGCCCGGCCGCGGCTCGTCGTTTTCCATCTATCTCCCGTGCCGAAGTGAACCGGAAGAAACCGGGAAGAGGTCGGAACAGAAAAGCGATACCGATGCAGGGGGAAGCGAGCGTATCCTTCTGGTCGAGGACGAACCTTCGATCCTGCAACTGACTAAGACGATACTCGAATCGAAAGGATATACGGTATTCGAAGCACAATCACCGAACGATGCACTGCATTTCGTGAGGAAGAACGATCAGAAAATTGATCTTCTTATAACCGACGTGGTCATGCCTGAGATGAGCGGAAGAGAGATGGCAAACCGGATCGAATCGGAACGACCCGGGATACGATTGTTATTTATGTCCGGTTATAACACCGATATGGTTGCTGGAAGAGGCGTCGGCGGCGAAGAAACAGATTTCATTCAGAAACCCTTCAAAGCTTCCGATCTTACGGGCAAAGTCCGGGGAATTCTCGACCGTGATGTCCAACGCGGTCTTCGGTGAGCCGACCGCCGTCGGCGCTGTCGGCGCAAAAACCCGCGTTTTAGGGCGCTACACCCGGCTTCCCGTAACGGCCGGCAGGGGGCCATCACTCAGACCGTGTAAAACCGGCGTTACGAGCTTCGCCCGCAATATCCCCTTCCACCTCGAGACCGGCACTGTTGCCGGTTCCCTGGTAAATAACCGTGCCGCCCGGATCCTCTAGAACGACCTCCGCTGTTCCGTCGATGCTCTCGCGGATGCTCCGGGCCATTTCTCCCGCCGTAGGCGCTTCGAGCGCGGCAACACCCGTCCTCGCGACATGGATGCGCATAACACCGGCACGTCCGGTCATAGTCAAAGAAGCTTCGTTGTCTGAAACCGAAAACCGGGAAATCGTACTTTTGTTGTACGTGGCGAACAAATATAACCGTTTATTTACATAAATAAAGCCGAGAAATCCTAAAAAATGTCTTCCGAGCCACGGGATTTTCGCCACCGATACCATAACCGAGACATCGTCCTCGGGAAAGCTGTTACACTGAAGCCACAGCCACGATTCGGGAAACGAACCACCCCAATCCTTTTCAATATATCCGCTACCCCGGCTGAAGATGTGCTCGTTTCCGTCCACTTTGAGCGTACCGGTTACCCGATGATTGATACTCACCACGCCATGATTGCATTCCATAAACGGAACGAACGTATACCACCCCATGATGCCCGGGGCGGTCGGGCGGGACGGGAACCCGGTCATGTCCGTATAGTCGACGGCGCCCGAAAATGTGCGTGTCCCGTCTCTGAGATCGAGACGAATCCCTTTTCTGGAAAAACGATTCGGTCCGATGGTGATGTCGAAATCGTATCGATCCCAGTGGAACTGATCGAGCGGATACCGGACATAACCGCTTTTCACATCGGTACCGTCGGCGAGCTCAATGTATTGTACAAAGGCATGTCTGTCACCCGGAGAAAGCGCGATGCCAGGGATCAAACTGACTACATTCCTGGGATCCTCCGAAACATGCTTGAGATACCATCCTTCAAAATAGCGTCGTCTCCGAAGCGATCCCTGAAAAATATGTGGGCGAAACAGACGTGGCAGCATGTAAAAATCTTCTTATGTATGCAACAATCGACTTCCGTATATGATACTCAAAAACACGTTCAACTGGCATGAAAAATCGAAATGTTTTGATGTACGCCGCGTATCACCGTACGAGTCGGGGATACGCGGAGCAACCGGGGCGATTACCATCGGCGGAACCGTGTATTCGCTTTCCGATCCTGAAGTCCGTATCGTAAACGATTCTCAAAAAGGTGAGTCGGCGACGCCCGCTTCCGATGGTGACCGGGTGGATCGATCAATAACACTCAGTCACGATAGCGCCGGATTCGAGTGGGAGTGGCGCTTTACCGAACGAGAGTCGCGGATCGATATCGTCGCGATAATCTGCAATAAAAACCGTGATCGTATAAAGATCGATCGATGGGATGTGTTGACCCTGATACCCGCTCCGGACGGGGGAATTCATCTCGGAAGCCCGGCTGCTCAGGCCGCCGGCACGGAGGCCCGGTCCCACGGCAGAACATCGGCCGCCGACCCGCCGCCCTGCCGAGACGATACCCGGTTTTTCAGGTGGCACCCGTGGGATATGCGCGTCGAGTTGCTCAGCGTGCCGGCAACCCGCCGCCGGGAGGGCGACGAGCAGGCCGCTCATCGACATCATTCACAGAATATCCTTCACCTCTATAATCCACATGCAAAAACAACCGTGCTCTGCGGGTTTACCACGCTCGACCGGATGATCTGTCGCCACTCGTTGGAATCCAATGGAGCTGGAGAAATAACAAGCTATAGAGCAAGCTGCAATCCTGCCGGGGTTATGCTCGACCCGGGCGATGCGCTCGAGTCGGAGCATCTTACGATTGCCTTCTACTCGGACCCGTACGAAGCGCTCGAGGATTGGGCGGACACCGTGCACGATACGTATCAACCAAGCTTCTCCGATCTTCCTCCCGCAGGCTGGTGCGCGGGCGCCTGGATCGATACCTTCAGTGACCGTGAAGACGACTGGGAAACGGTAGCGCTCGACAATGCCCGGGCGATACGGGAAAAACTTGCCGGGTTTGATATCGACTATATCTGGACGAGTCAAAACAACCTGAAACACGGTAT
>CAYLZA010000366.1:0-4181 GCA_964387575.1 uncultured Spirochaetales bacterium
TCATGCCGGTATATCTTCGGTTCCTTCGGGTAGTCATCGATTCCGAGGATTTGCCGCTCAACGTCTCTCGCGAGATGCTTCAGCAGAATCGAGTTCTGACCAACATCAGAACCGCATCGGTGAAAAAGGTTCTTTCCGAGCTCAAGGATCTTGCCGAAAACAATCCGGAAAAATTCAACACCTTTATCGAGCAGTACAACCGGCCACTCAAAGAGGGACTCTATTCCGATTTCGCCAACCGTGACACACTTCTCGAGATAGTACGGTTCAAATCAACTATGGTTGACGGATATACGAGTCTTGCGGACTACACGGAACGGATGAAAGACGATCAGAAGGCGATCTACTACATCACCGGTGAGGATGAGCAGACGCTCCGAAACTCTCCGCTTCTCGAAGCCTATGCGGAGAAAGACATCGAAGTTCTCATCATGGATGACGAGATAGATGAAATAGTCGTTCCGTCGATCGGAACATACAACGAGAAGGAGCTCAAGGCGGTCAACCGTACGGGGGCCGCGGATGAGTTGAAGAGCGATGAGGATAAGAAACGCGAGGCGGATATCGAGCCGCTCGTAAAAAAGATCAAAGAAACCCTTGGAGACGCGGTCAAGGATGTAGTGGCGAGCTCGAGACTCAACGAATCACCTTCGTGCGTCGTGGCCGACGAAAACGATCCGACGATGCAGATGCAGCATATCCTCAAGGCGATGGGGCAGAAGGAGGCGCCTGCGGTCAAACCGATCCTCGAGATAAACCCCGATCACGACATCGTCAAACGATTGGCAAAGACCGACGATCAATCGGTCGTCGAGGACGTGAGCTGGCTGCTCTACGAGCAGGCGATGCTCGTGGAAGGCTCGGAAATAGAAAAACCGTCCGATTTCGTGGACAGGCTCAACAGATTGGTGAAAAAGGCGTTATAATAGCTGACGGAAAGCTCAATATACGCTATACTATCCAATAATGATAACGAGCTCCGCCCACAGAGAGAGATTTCGTTCTCGATTTCTCCGGAAGGGCTTTATCTTTTTCCTCATTCCGGCGCTCGTCATGATTGGTTCCTGTTCTCAAAGCGGCGTCGACGTAAGCGACGGCGTCGGGATACGTCTTGCAGATGAAGCGGTTGCTTCCTCTCGTGTCGTGCATCTATCGCTCGATGCTGAATCGAAAAGCCGAAGCTACTCTATCTCAATCGACAATAACGGCGAAGAAGAGCTTCTCGTGGAACGGCTGCAATACACCAATCCCGAACACTTCACCCTCTACTCCGATGATATTCCGGGGCCTGTTCCTGCAGGAGAAAGCGCCGTCATCGAAGTCAATTTCCATCCGAGATATCCCGGTAACTGGCAGTCGGAAGTTCGTCTTTATTCGGACTCGGTCGATTCACCGATAACTTTCGACATTCGAGGCACATCCCGGTAAGCTTGTATCATGATTCACATTCATATACCCGGTGGACGAAACCTTGCGATCGAGCATGTCGTTTTCGATTACAATGGAACAATTGCCACGGACGGTTATTTGATCGATAACGTCGGGGAGCAATTACGGGATCTGAGTGCGCATGTCGAGATCCATGTGGTAACGGCGGATACGTTCGGGAGAGCAGGCGACGAGCTTGACGGTTTGCCGTGCAGGTTGGCCGTGTTACCGGAAGAAGAACAGGCGGCTCAAAAGGCGCGTTACATCGAGAAACTCGGTCCCGAACATACGGTGGCGATCGGCAACGGAAACAACGACCGCCTGATGCTCGAACGGGCGGCGCTCGGTATATTGATTATCGGTCATGAGGGTGGGGCGATTTCAGCGATGACGAGGGCCGATATAGTAACGCATGACCCGAGTGATGCGTTCGGTCTGTTGCTTTCTCCGAAAAGGATATCCGCGACGCTTCGGGAATAACACACTTCAAGGAAACAACATGGACAGAAACGAGCTCATCGAAATCGCTCGGGCACATATGAAGACTCGAATAACCAATCGATTCCGGGAGCCCGGATATCTCTTCGATCACAGCCTCCGCGTCGCTACGATAACCGAGAAATTGAACGAGATGGAAACCGAAGAAAAGGTGTTTCCCGTCGCAACGTACGCCGGTGCATTGTTTCATGACATCGGGAAAGGATTCGATCGACATAATGCGATAGGGGGAGCCGTCGCCCGCGAGCTGTTGGCGCATCTGTTTTCAGACGAAGACCTCGATGATATTTGCCGTATCGTCGTCGGTCATCCGGTGCGAAAAGCAGATGAAACCGAGGATTTCTATCCGCTCGCGCTGGTACAGGACGCGGACATAATCGATCATCACGGCACCCAGGAAGTGTGGCTCAAATTCTTGAGAAGCGCAGGTCAGGGTGAGCGGCAGCAATCGTTACTGGACTTCTTCGAAAAAGAAAACAAACAAGGAATGTATGAAGAGAAACGACGACTACTGAATCTCGAGTCATCGAAGAAAGTCTACGATGAGCGAATAGCGTTCGTGAGAGGTTTTATGGATCGGTTCGCCGTCGAATCCGAGGGACGAATCGTGGGGGAATTTTGATAGACCTTGCCGTAGAGAATCGAAAAATCGAGCTTCGAGGATACAGCGACGATGCAACACTCGCAGAGCTCAGAGACTCGGTCGAATCGTTCAGGAAGCAGGACGGCCTGATAACCGCCGGATGTGCAGGGTGCGGGCTCTGCTGCTATTACGAAACGCTCCCCATACTCGGATACGATCTGCACGATCTACGAGTTGCCCTCGAGGTGAGTGAGGAGGAGCTTTTCGCCGGATACGTAGATCTTCCGAAACCTCCCGATCTCGATGAACGGAGAGAATCGATTGTGGATATGATGAGACAACACGACCTCGACCGGGTAACCGCATCGCTTCTCTACGAATACAACACGGCCGAACCGGTGCGATGCGCGAAAGCAGCCGACAACGGTTGCGTTTTTCTCGATGCCGGTCTCTGCTCGATCTACGAGTCCCGTGCCTATACCTGCGCGTTGTACGTGTGCAATATGGCCGATAGGTTTTCGGTTCTACAGGAGCAGATCGTCCGTCTCGGTGTGTGGCACTCCTACTATGTGCTCGGTTGGATTCCCGCGGAAGAGATCGAGTACAATCCGTTTCTCAAATACACGAGCTACGATGATGCATTGCTCGCCGATTTCGACATCGATCTCGAACCGGCGCTGGAAAAGCTCTTTTTTTATTTTTAGGGTTGAGCTCCGGGAGCGGGAGGTGTTGAGCCGCAGCCGGCGGTCGGAGGAGACGTTCGGTGCCGCCTCCGGCCGGATGCTGCCTGGAGGCTGTCGTGAACGGCGCGGAGCGTGTGTTGCAGCGTGCGTCTGCCGGTCGAACGTGCTCGAAGGAGGAACGCAGGTGCGCTATCGCAGTACCGGCGCCGACTACATCACCAAAACCGTTGGCTATACGTTCAATGGGAAAAAGCTCGAGCTCGGGCTTTCGCAGGCGTTGTTTTCGAGCTTCGATGTGGACGCCGGGAGCAAGCTTTTGCTGAAAACTATCGCAAAGCACGGTGATTTGTCATCCCGACGAAAAATCCTCGATTTTGGTACCGGTACCGGGAGCATCGGGCTCTGCCTCGCTGCGCAATCAGAGCATTATGCGGTCGATTGTGTCGATCGGGACGCAGTTGCGATTGTGCTCACCGCCGAAAACGCCCGGAGAAACTCTATTGCAAATGCGAGAGTGTACGGAGCGATCTCGCCAAGAGAGGCGCTGTACGGCGGAGGTTGTGACGCAACCGATATGAGCCCAGGAGTTGGTGAGAATTCAACAGGATTGGAAACACCATATGATCTTGCCGTAAGCAATCTCCCGGCGAAGGCGGGAGAGCCGGTTCTCCGTATGATGATATCGGAGCTCGCCGACCTCGTGATGCCCGAATCGGGGCTCGTCTGTGTAGTCGTTGTCACGCCGATAGCTTCGATGATACGAGATGCAATTTCGGCGGCGGACTGCACGATCGTCCATGAAGAATCAACCCCGAACCATACCGTATTTCACTACCGGAACGGCGACTCCTCGTCTGAGACCGAGAGTTGGTCGCCCCCGGCGGGTTCGCAATTGCCGGCTGCCGGACCGGACGGTGATCCGGACCGGCTCCCAGATGCGTTGGTCCGCAGACGCGGGGAAATAGAGCTTTCCGGGCACGTGTTCGAAG
>CAYLZA010000367.1:0-3349 GCA_964387575.1 uncultured Spirochaetales bacterium
ACGATCTCGGTCTTGCCTGAGGATAGGGTGTTCGGTCCCGCTCCGATCTCGCGCCACTTAGGTCAGGAATTCGCATTATGAACCGTCGGCACGGTTCTTGCTACCAATTGTGCTTTTTGCTATGATTTGGTACTATTATACGATAAGAATCTCATTCAAGGAGTTACGCCATGAAACGAACCGATCTACTTAGAAGAGAACGGGAGATAAGACGTGCACGGAAAAAGGCGGAGCGACTGGAAAAAGGAGAAAGCGAAAAAACTATCGGCGACTATATAAAAGAGCTGAACGGGCTCTTTTTTCACGATGGTGTTCAGATTTATAACACGCAAAGCGATGAAAAAATCCTCGAGTTGCTCGAAGATGTTCAGGATAATGTGGAAGAAAAAGATTGGGATAATGTGGTTCGAAAGGCGGTGAAAATGTCCGGCGTCAAAGACCGTGATAAAGCTATTAAAGAGCTCAAGGAGTTGATGCAGGATTAATGCGATACGCCTCGTGCACCGGTGACAGAGAATGATACCGGGTGATCATGCAGAAAAGAGAATCGAAGAGCTTCTCTGGTTTATAAACAATTCGCCTGGTCCTGCGTCTGCAATCCAAAACGCTTCCCTCCATTTCGAGGAGGCCGGTTTTGTACGGCTCGAAGAGAATCAACGGTGGCATCTCGAACCGGGAAACCGCTACTACCTCGTGAGAAACGGTGGAAGTATCGTTGCGTTTTATCTCGGTAGCGATCCGATTCCCGAAACCGGAATTCGGATAGCAACGGCTCATACCGACAGTCCGGCACTCAAGATAAAGCCCGCTTCCGAAAGCACAAAAGGTGGGTCGGTACGGGTTTCGGTGGAGGTTTACGGCGGCCCGATTTATCACAGCTGGTTGGATAGGAGTCTCGGTGTTGCCGGTGAAGTTGTTGTTCGCAACGGGGAATCGCTGGAAGTTCGCAGCTTTGTTGCAGAACGTCCGATCGCGGTTATTCCGAATCTGGCGATTCATCTCAACCGCGATGTAAATAAAGGTTTTACCTTTAATCCGCAGGATCATCTCAAGGCCATTTTGAGCACCGGTGCCGGCGCGGATAACGGTGCCGCCGACAAGGCCGGCGACAAGGCCGGCGACAAGGCCGATGGCGGAGCTGCTCAATCCTCGTCGGTACTCGTCAGCTATATAGCGTCGGTCCTGTCTGTCCCTGCGGAGCGTATCGTCGATTTCGATCTCTATCTCCATGATGCACATCCGGGCGAGATCATCGGAACCGAAGGTGACATGATCGTTTCCGGTCGGCTCGATAACCTGGCGATGTGTCATGCGCTTATCTCGGCACTTTCCTCGGTTTCAAATGGCGCGCGAACAAAAATGGTCGTTCTCTTCGACAGCGAAGAGATAGGAAGCCGGACGCTCCACGGGGCGGGATCGAATTTGCTTCGTAGTGTCGTTGAACGATTAATCGCATCCGGCGAATCCGGAGCGAAAGATGATCTCTACAGGACGCTCGCCCGGTCGACGCTCGTCTCGGGTGATGCGGCTCACGCGGTACATCCGAGCTACGCGGATAAACACGATGAGCACTATCTTCCGGTTATCAACGGTGGACCGGTAATAAAGATCAACGCAGGCAAACGCTACACCAGCACCGCCTATACATCGGCGATTTTCGAGGAGCTTTGCAGAACTAACGATATACCTGTTCAGCGGTTTATCGGTCGATCAGATACGCCTTCCGGTGGAACCGTGGGACCGATAGTTTCCTCCGATCTCGGAGTACCTTCGGTCGATATCGGCCACCCGATCTGGGCTATGCACAGCATCCGAGAAACCGGCGGATGTGCCGATCATGGGTGGGTTATTCGTGCAATCGCCGCTTACTTCGAAAGCGAGACCTCCTGGCGCTGATGTACAAAGCGCCATCGGGAGCCGGCGTCGGACGGAAGGCTTTGCTCCGCCGGACGCCGTGGTGCTTTGACCGGCACCGCCCCCGTCGGCCGTCGCTCCCGATCACGCATCAATACAGATCGCTATAATCGATCGAGCATCTTTCGCCGGCTTTCCGCGACATTTCGAATATAGGCATTCATGTCTTCTACGGAGGAAGAATCGATGTTCGGACCCGGAAAATTCCGGACTGCCTCGTCGATGTTGGACTCGTCGATAAACTCCGGAATCGGTGTAACCACCTCGTACTCCTCCAGCGGTCCGAGCACGATATACCCGTCGCAAATATCACCGAGCGTGAGGTCATCGTATGCGGCGGCGTAGTCGTTACGCTCGGCGGATAGTTCTTCAAACGGTGTTCCGACAACGTCGAAACCGATCCTCTCGAGATCCTCGGGCAATTTTTTGAGCAACCTGTCTATCGCACCTTCGGCCGGGTAGGTGATGAGCGACTGTGATTTCTGATACGGCCACGGCGAGTGAAGCAGGATCGTAAACGCATCGTCACCTATCCGGTCGTAAACGATGTTTCCGGTCCGTCGTGTTTCAGACAGCTTCAGGTCGTGCGCATTTTCGGTGTACTTCTTGAGCTCGAAGCGGGTCAGTGCGTGTTCGGTGCTTGTATAAATAAGCGCTTTGTAATCTTTGCGGACCAGCTCTTCCATTATCGTCTCGGCGATAAACGCATCGGGGATACCGGGCTCGAAAACCTGCGCGATTTTTTCCGGATTATTCATCTCTTTCTGATCCTCGAGAAGATGCCAGTTAGGACTGTTATTGAGCCCGATTATCCGAAACGGCTCGGCGCCTTCTTCCCGATCTCTATTGACTCTCCATGCGGCCTCGAATATGGACGCATACTCCTCGAAGCCCCATACGACGAGCCGGTTGAACAGTATTTGCTTTACCGCTTCGCGATCATACTCGTTTGCAGTTAATACGTCGTCGATCAATTTCTGATCTTCACGGAGCGCTATTTCCACACCCAAATGACGTATGCCGTTTTCATACATCGCCGGAATGATGCTTTCGATTAAACCGACCTGTTGCTTGATTTGTCCGAACTCACCGACGAAAACAATGTCTCGCACGTCAAATGTATCGATGATGTAATCCTCGGGAGATTGTGCACGTTCTACGACGTACGTCTCGAGCTTTTCCAGCGTATCCTGCGGGACATACGGCAATGGTACGTTCTCGTTGCTGCACTGCTTGAACGGGTTGAAGAAAAGAAAAAAGAGTATAACCACGATCACGATCGTATAGAGCGTTCGTCTGTTCATGCGATGATCCTAACGAATTCGTTATTGAGGCGCAATGAAAGAGCACGACTTGGATCGTTACCCAAGCGTTGCTACGTCAGTAATGCAAACGGTGCACAAACCTGCATCTCGCCGACGTGTTCAGGAGATCG
>CAYLZA010000367.1:3359-4170 GCA_964387575.1 uncultured Spirochaetales bacterium
CAGGTGACTACTCCGAGGTGGGCATCTAATGGGCCGTCGTCCCCGGCGGTTAAATCCGGCAAGCTCCTCTCGGTCTTCGCTATGTTCCGGGATAAGCGTGGATTTTTTCCTTGATAAGCTCCGCCAGGTCCGGCTCGATCCGGGAGCTTCGCTCGTCGAATATTTGTGCAATTCGCTCCTTGTCAAAGGTCCCGTGCGCGACGAGGATCGGCGACATTTTGGCCTGTCCGGGGACTTCCCCCGGATCTATGGCATTGTGTTGATACGAGCCCGAGCTGCGCCAGGTGAGCGCGCGTTCTGCTTGTTGCTTGTTGTAGCAGAGCTGAAAACCGTCGAGCTTTCCCCTTGAATCGTACCAGACAATCAGATCGAGATCGTCGTCACGAAACCAGCGTCGTGTCCCTTCGCCCTCGATTTGACGTGCATCTTTTACTTCCGCAAGCATATCTACAATATATATCGTGAATCCCGCGTCGACAACGATCCGGGAAAACGAATTCGGCGCACTATTGCTCCGCGGATGTGTCTTCGATCGAGTCCTCGGAGAACCGCTCCGACACGAGCCCCACCGTTTCATAGAGCGCGTACGGAATGAGAGCCATGAGCCAATAGCCGATTGTCTGAAAAACAATGTAGTAATCGCCGATTTGGAAATCGGAGACCGGCATGCTGGTTACTCTCCACGAATAGACATGTTGATTGAGCGATTCGGTTATGACTCCCACGACCGTGACCACCAGGAAGAGACTCATCCAAAACGCACCGGTTTTTTTCAACCCGATTCTTCGAAATACCACGATACCGAATTCCA
>CAYLZA010000368.1:0-252 GCA_964387575.1 uncultured Spirochaetales bacterium
GCCGGAACGACCACAGTCACTACCAGCAGCGGCGCAGCCACGGATAACGTCACCGTTGACTTAACTGCGACATCCGCCGCGAGCGTCCTTTTAACGGTCAACCCGACTGCTATCCTCGCAGATGGTGAGTCTCAGGCAAGACTGACTGTGACGGTAAGCGATGCTTATGACAATCCCGTGGCCGAGGGCACCCCGGTGACCCTCACCACCACGTTAGGCGACTTCGGCGGTCAGAGCACCGTCACTAAACAG
>CAYLZA010000368.1:262-1463 GCA_964387575.1 uncultured Spirochaetales bacterium
CGGTCAACGGCGAAGTCACCGCCGATCTGACCTCCTCGACGGATATCGGGCAAGCCACGGTCACCGCAGTCAGTGGGGACGGAAGCGACAGTATCACGATCAACTTTTTCCAGGGTGAGGAAACCGCCGTCGACCCCGACGAGGGAGGCGAGTTGAACTACACCGACCCGGAGGACAATACAGAGCTCACCGTTCAAGTACCGGGCGGAGCCATCACCGATGATGCAACTTTGCGGTATACGTCTGGATCTACGTCACCGCCGGACCCCGATCTCAGTTTGGCCGGCACCCCTTTCCAGCTTGACCTCTACAAGGATGGCGAGAAAGTCGAAGGCATTTTCTTCGATAAAGCCATCACCGTCACCATCACCTACGATTCCGCCGCGCTCGAAGGCGTGGATACGGCAAGCCTGACGCTCTATCGTTGGCACGATGACGAGTGGAAAGCGGTAGAGCCTGGAAACTTCTGGCCATCGGAAGACGGCAAGGACGAAAGTTGCACCTTCGCTGATGGAACGCGGACCCTCACTTGCTACTTGTGGCCTTATTAGAGGATTTATAGCAATTCGTACCGGATATTTATATATCAAACGACGTTCTCTCAAACCCTTTGCGCGCGCGGTCATCACATACGGCATGCTGATTTCGTCGAGTAGATTTGCCCGCATTACGCGTATAAGACCAGCAGTGCCGGCAGTCCCGATCACGACAATAGGTATCCACAAATGTTTAAGAAAATCGATGAACTTTCCAAAACTGAAGGCCGCAAATTGATATTCGGGCGAAAACAAGCCGCCTACATGAGTCCCGAAGTACTTATATCCAACGTACATCAGGATTAGTGCCAAACTGAAATTAGGGATTGAAAGGCCCAAAAATCCAATAAGCGTGAATGTGTGATCACCAATAGAATACTTATGACGCGCCACATAAATTCCGATCGGTATCGCGACAATGTACGTAAAGAGGATTGTCGAAAATGAAATTAAAATTGTAAGTAAGAGCCGATTGCCGATTACATATGTAACCGGTCGATTATACTCGAATGATTGCCCGAAATCACCTTTAAGAATAATACCGGAAATCCATTTCAAATATTGAATATACATCGGTTGATCAAGACCGTACCGAGCTTTCAATGTTTGAAGCGTCGCCGGATCAATTGTCTCTCCGGAGGATTCCATCTCGGCAACCATCCAGG
>CAYLZA010000368.1:1473-4157 GCA_964387575.1 uncultured Spirochaetales bacterium
GAAAGAAAATCACCCGGTGGAAGTTGTATAATCGCAAAGCTAATTATCGAAATTAGTATTAGAGTCGGGATCATGTAGAGAATCCGACGGAGAATATAACTAAGCATGATTCGTCAACCGATCTCCTTCTCGATTTTCTTCATTAAATATCAATATTCTCTTCTTGAGTTGGCGAAAATGTCGATCCATTACCTGCTCGGTTTTGGCAGCATCACGCTCCGTGATTGCCTGCACTATATCTTTATGAATCAAGAATTCTTTTTTGTCTGGAAGCTTCGTCAGTTGACGTGCCTCTTCCAGTAAATCCCCCAGCATATCGAGTACACTGATGAGCATATTATTATGGCTCGCACGAACAAGCTCGCGATGAAATTGGATTCCATACTGGAAATAAGCACCCATCCCGATGCTTTTTTCCATGTGGAGCAATTGCTCCTCAAGCCTCTGGATATCATCTTTTGATCGTCTACGCGCTGCAAGACATGCGCTCTGCGTCTCTAAAATGATGCGAGTTTCAAAAAGATCTTTTTGTGATATTTTATTGAAAAGAAGCAGGAAATCGGCGTAAGTCTTTCCGACCCCCGACCACTCGCTTTTTAAGAAAACGCCTTGCGCGTGCCTTATTTCGACTATTCCGAGAACTTGCAGGGCACTCAATGCTTCGCGCAATGATGCTCTGCTTACACCCCACATATCTGAAAGCTGCCGTTCGGGCGGCAATTTCATGCCCGGTTTAAGCGGACCTTCCTCAACCAAATCTCGGAAGCGCTCTATTATAGTCTGGGCAACAGTTTTTCTTTGAATCGGCTCAGTTAATTTACTCATGTCGAAATAAGCAGCGTCTAACCCGCCAATGGTCTGACCTTCATTCCATTGTAGCATAGTCTGTTGTGACGTCAAGAAAAAAATACGAAGGCATTTACGATGAAATTAATTACCGGGCTGAAGCGACTGATAGTCATGTTATTGCATAGCAAGACGTTTGGCATCGCAAACCCAGGAAAAACCTGCTACACTTCTCCATTTCGAAATCTGGAAAATTTGAATTGCTGCGTCATGACCGTTGCCGAGTTTATGTGCTATAACGAAAACGAATCCAATGAACGAATCAAAAACGGCCTGGAATATTTTCTTAATAAAATCCAATCTCACCCGGATCCACCGGAAATTCCCACGTCCGCTACTCGGCGGGGAAGTTCAGGGATCGACTGAAGATCTTGTCCAAACCGCTGCGCGCGATGCGGTTCGCGAATTGACCGGCCGCATGAAACCGGGGATGTCGGTAGCGGTAACCGCTGGAAGTAGTAGTATTGCCGATATTGTGGCCATACTTCGGGGTGTCATAGAAGAAATACGGTCCGTCGGCGCCGAAGGAATGCGAAATGCGCGAATCGTACGAATCCGCGACGCTTTGCATCTGCACGAAGTGCTCGAATCGGATTCGATCCGTTCGGAGATGGAAAACCACTCGGAGATCCGGGTTTCGATGAAAGGATTTCGCTTCCGATCGATGAGACGCTACCGGAATGGTAGTACACGGGCGAACCGGTGACGAAACTCCTGGTAATAGCAGACGATATCACGGGCGCGGTCGATGCGGCGGTGCAGTTCTCGAGGCACGGTCTGCGTACGCTCGTTTCGGTGTCGGATTCCGAAATGATCGAGCTCATGGACAAAGCGTGCGATGTGATCGCAATAAACACGCAGAGTCGTCACCTCCCCTCCAACCGGGCTTCGGTGAAAATAAGAGATATCGTAAAACGTGCCGCTCGGGCAGGCCCCAGTCGGGCCGGTGGGGACCGGGCAGGATCGGGCCGGGCCGGTGCCGACCAACCGGGTGCGACACGATCCGCTCTCGCACGATCCGGAATACCACGTTTCTATAAAAAGACCGACTCCACGCTCCGAGGCAATATTGGAGCGGAAGTCGAAGCGATGAGAAGAGCTCTCGGTCTGAATAAAATCGCCTATATTCCGGCTTTTCCCGCCGCCGGTCGGAGCGTGCGAAACGGTGTCCTTTTTGTCGACGGGATTCCGGTATCGCAGACCGATTTTGCGCGTGACGCGCAATCACCGGTACAATCGAGCGACATCGTACGGTTGCTCGGGAAGCAGGGAGTAAATGCCGTATTGATTTCGGACGCCCGGCACTATGCCGAAATCCCCGATTCGTTCCGTGGAGTGGTCGTTTTCGATGGAGAAACAGAATCTGACCTCGAGCGGATTTGCTCGGTGCTTGCGGCACGCGGTGGGTTGGACGCTACGGCAGGTCCCGCCGGATTTGCCGAGGTGCTCGCGAGAGGAGTAAAAGATTATGCGGATTCCCTCGGTGGTGCGGATACTTCACCGGTGGAAACGGCGGTCGAGATTGATACATCCGGAGATGTGCGGTTGCGAGATACGCCGACGGCTGCTGCGTCGGCCGGTGTGGAGCAACCGGCGTATCGAAACGCAAAAAAACGGCCGTTTCTCGTCATAAACGGAAGTGTAAACCAAACGGCGCTCGCGCAGATCAGATGGGCCGCACAACAGGGGTTCGCCGATTTTTCGATTCTCGACGATTCTCCCGGCACCGGAGACACCGAGTATCACCATCACCCGGAGCAGGTGGTCGATGCGGCCGTCAATGCGCTCGAGACCGGTCGCGATACGATCATACGGACCGTAGCAAGTAGAAAAGAGCT
>CAYLZA010000369.1:0-4133 GCA_964387575.1 uncultured Spirochaetales bacterium
TGTCGCTGTTTCTTATGACCGGAGTTCCGCTTGCTTTTTTCGTCGTGCTGTCGGCGTCGTCGAAGATGTCCACAGACGTCTGGAAGCTCGGGAGCTCATTTCTCCGGGGCGTCGCGGTTTTTTTAATCGTTATTCCGATTTATCTGGTACTCGAAAGCTTTATCCACATCGAATACCAACCGGCGCGTATTTTCTATTACTACTTTTTTATTCATACGGTTGTCCATGCTGTGTGCATCGTCGCCGGTTATGTCGTTTTCGAAAGAAAAAAGAACACGGAAAGCGATGAGCGCAGGCTGTTGTTTCTCTTGGCATTCGCCGGCGGATTCTACGTTCTGCTTCCCGCATTGGATATTATCCTGCTACGGCATCAATTAGATGCGTATTCACTCTTTCTTCTTCCGGCGATACGAATCGTGTGTGCCCTCTCTTTCAGTGCGCTCGTGTACTTATTCGAAGAGCACGGCGTTTTTGTACGAATACTCTCCCTTTTGGCGGTAATAGCCGTCGCAACGCTACTCACATTTATTCCGTACCTGTATATCAGAAGCTTCGCTACCGCTGCGTATGCGCTAACCGGCAGTATGATAATTGTGGCGGTTGGGCTGGTATTTTCTGCAATTCGCTTCAGAACATGGTGATGATTTGACGAAATACGGAAATCTCCCGGTGGTTAACAAACTGTTTTATGCCGTCTGTGCAACAATCATCGCGGTTTTGCAGACAGGGTGTGTTCGCGGTGACAAGCTCCTGTTCATTTCCGATTCCTACTGGTGGAAAGCGTACATGAATGACGACGTAATAGAACGATTCAAACATGCCGGTTCGGATCACGGCATCGATGTAGAGCTTCGACTGATCGGGGGCCGGGAAGAAGGGAAGGAGTATTCGACTATAGTGAGTGAATCAACCGCCTCATTCATCGGTGTAACACCGTTACTCGCTCAGGAAGTGGTAGCTTCCGCACGGGCATTTGATTCGCGAAGATTCATCGTGCTTTTTTCTGACAACCTTTCGGCTCAACAGAATATACAACGGCTCGTTTCCGACAGGAGTGAAGCTTTCCGCCGTGCGGGAAAGCTCGTCGGGGCGATTGTTATGGGTTCTGAAGGCGATACGAGCCGTGCGGTTGCGATCTTCGGCACCGATTCGCGGGACGGCGTTCGTAATCTGGAGTCGTTTCGCCGCGGTTTCGATGAGCAACTCGTGACCGATACCGGTGAACGGCTCGTTGTCCACCGGATTTCCGCCGAGGAAGGTACCGCCGAAATACGCAGGATTCTCGCCCGGGAGCGAAATCAGGAGCCGGAAGTGCTCGTTCTTGCCGCCGGTAGCGGTAATAGTGCCGCGCTGGAGGTGGCAATTCCGCAGTTTCGAGCGGGGATTATTACCGAAGGGCCGGTTCGAATCGATGAAATTGCGGATCGGACTATCGCTACTATTGAGGAAGACTGGATTTCGGGTATGATTACGGCAATCGAGAGCACTAATCCGCGGGTGGTTATTCCGGCTGCGCTTAAACGCGGAAATGCCGCTCCGAATGAGGTGTGGGAAAATATCAAACAGCAATAAAAGCGTTTGACAAAGAAAAATGATGGAAATATAATTCTTGTAGCCAGGATGAGCGTAAGTTTGTAATCCATAAGGAGTTAAGAATGAAACGAAGTGTTTCGCTCCTCATCTGTTTCATAATCCTGTCAACGGCACTTGTGTCCTCGGCGTTGTTCGCAGATGAACGAGTACAAAATCTCGAATCTCGAGTAGTAGAGAGCTTTGACGACCCTGATGCGCAGCAATGGCATGTCCAGGGAAGCAAGTTCATAATGGACGGATTTCCGAAAACGAGATACGCCCAGGCCTGGCCTGAAGCACTATTCGGGCGAAATACCGAAGATAGAGAGCTATACGTTCTCGGTGCACGGGCGGCTTTTGACAGAACCGGATACAATTATCTCGAGTTTCTTCCGGTAACTGAAGGAGATGGTGGTAATCTCGAACCGGATCCGGTGGAGCTGCCGGGACGAGTCAAGCAGTTAGACATGTGGGTGTGGGGCGCGAATTACGATTACTACATGGAGGTTCACATCAGGGATTTTACCGGTCGTGTACATGTCCTTCACCTCGGGGATATCAAATTCGTCGGTTGGCAGAATCTTCGGGCAGCGATCCCTCCATATGTTCCGCAAGCGGGCGGGTATGTAACCGAAGGCGGATTCAATAAACCGATCGATTTGCTGAAAGTCGTGTTATGGACAAAACCGACTGAAAATGTGTCGGGATTTAATATCTACATCGACCATATCAAAGTTCTAACGGATACGTTCGTTACCCGATTCGATGGGGACGAGCTCGCCGACCCTGAAAGAATAGACGAAATCTGGTCCAATGGGGGAGGGAAATAGCACCAATGGCTGGTAAAAGACTGTTAGTAACAATACTTATTTTTGCGGTCGCAATCGGTTTTGTATTCGGTCAGCAGAACGGGGATTCCGTTGAATCCGTGGGTGAGCCGAATCCGAACGAAATCGGTGTCGATAGTGCGCAGCAAAAGCTGAAGGAAGTATCGGTAACCAAGTTCGAGGATGCCGGTTACTGGTTTTCGAGAATGCCGAGAGATCAGGGCATAGCCGTTCTGAGAAGACTCCCAGGCGGGCCTTTTGATAAGGAACCGATTCCCGGAGAGGAAGAGGTCGGTATCGAGGAGTCGGATCAGTATGTACTGGGTATGAAAGTGCAATACTACAAACGGGGAATGAATACGTTCTCCCTGTTTCCGGTACGTCCGCTGCCGATCGAAGGGATAACCAAGACGCTGTCGGTCTGGATCGTAGGACGGAATATGAACCACCTGCTGACGGTGCTCGTAGAAGATTATTTCGGCAACCGCGCTGAGCTCACGATGGGGCGTTTGAATTTCTCTGGATGGAAAAAACTGACCGTAGCCGTACCACCATCGATAAAGCAGAGGGATTTTCACTACAACGATCGTCGAGGCATCAAGGTTCTTGGCTTCAAAATCGAAACTGATCCGCTCGAGGCGTTCGGCACCTATTACATCTATTTCGATGATATGCGTGCGGTAACCGATTTGTTTTCCGCCGAGGCTCGTGACGAAGACGATATGGCGGATGTCTGGTAATTCGGACGATTGATGGAACCCATTGCAAGCCCTTCGACACATCGTCGAGGGGTTTTTTTTATAGCGCTCATACATAAGCGTCGAAAAAAAACACGAAAAATTGCCGGCGCCGTCATGTTGTTACTGTCGGTGACGTGTGCCGCGATCACCGAGCCGGTTACGCTGTCCGGGTATACCAAGGGTGAACGGCTTACGGTTGTCGAAAAGTCGAATCTGCGCAAAAAGGTAGACGGCAGATATTCACAGTACGTGTACAGAGAATATCGGGGTACCTTCGGGAGAACTTCCGCGTATACGTCTACCGTCGAATACGAAGGTACGGTGTTTGTGCTCGAAGAGCTTCGAAAGCTGACACCTGAAGCAAAGCAGCTGAATACTTCGTACTCCGTAGAGCTAAAGCTCGATTCGACCGGAATTACCGTCACAGAAACCGAAGGAGCATATCCGTCGATCCGGGGATTTCCGGTTTTCCCGGCCGATGAAGTAGAAACCGGAGAGCGGTGGCGTGCGTCGGGGAAACGAAGCGTCGTTCCGAAACGGGGCTCTCCCGCAACAATCATTCCGTTCTACTGCGAATACCGGTATATGGGGAAACAGCAGTACTCGGGAAGCCCCGTCCACCGAATCGACGCACAATATGCAACCCGTTACAAACACGGGGAGGATCCGAATGGTGATTCCGATCTCACTTCCGCTTCGGGGACGCATGTGGCGTCGATTCTGCTCTATGCCGACGGCAGCGACCGAATCTTCATCCGCGAACGAGTCGATGAGTCGTTTCGCTATGTCGACGGCTCGACCATCTCCTACGAAGGATTTGTCCTGACCTGGTTTAAGAGCCCGATCGCGCTCGACAAGGATCGAACGGCGCGTGAAGTGGAAGACTCGCTCAAAGAGGGCGGTGTAGAGGACGTGGAGGTCGAATCGAGAGACGAAGGCGTGGCGTTGACCCTTCAAAAGATACACTTCATTCCCGATTCTCCCCGGATTCTGC
>CAYLZA010000370.1:0-4126 GCA_964387575.1 uncultured Spirochaetales bacterium
CTAGACATTCCGGTATACGAAGTCCGTCCCGGGATAACCAAAACCGATATGACCGCGGCGGTAACCGAAAAGTACGACGCGCTGATCGAGGAGGGGCTCCTGCTCCAGAAACGGTGGGGGTATCCGGAAGATGTGGGAAAAGCGGTGGCGATGCTTGCACGGGGAGAGCTCGCCTACTCGACCGGCGAGGTAATCACCGTTGACGGTGCGCTTACGCGAAATGTCTTGTAGCTTGCGTGGTTGTTGAGCTCGAGCTCGCGGAAGGAAGGATCGCCGTGACAGAGGGTGATAAACTGCCGTCGTTCGATTTCGTTGAAGCCCGGCTACGGCTATGAGCTGCAGCACGGGCTTCTCGAATCAGAGGGCGATCGTTTGGACGATCGGCTTTAGGTTCCCTCTTCCCACGAGTTCATGTATTTTACCTGCTCGTCGGTCGGTTTGTCGATTTTGGTATCCATCGCCTTGAGCTGAAGACCCGCAATCGTGTCGTCTATTTCCGGCGGAAGCTGGATTACTTCGGACGGAAGCTTTCCTTTGTTCTGAACACCAAACTCACACGCCAGCGACTGTCCACAGAACGAGGTGGACATAACTTCGCTCGGATGTCCTTCGGCGGCGGCCAGGTTGATCAATCGGCCTTCGCCGAGCACGAAGATTTTCTTTCCGTTGATTTCGAACTCATCCATGAACGGTCTGATCCGGCGTTCCGAGCTTGCCGCATCCCGGAGTGATGCAAGATCGATCTCGATATCGAAGTGTCCGGAGTTCGCCATTACCGCGCCGTTTTTCATCTTTTTCATATGCTCGAGACGTACGACGTGCTTGTTTCCGGTTATGGTGCAGAAGAGATCGCCATCGGGTACCGCTTCCTCCATCGGCATGACCGAAAATCCGTCATACGCAGCCTGGAGTGCTCTGAAGTTGTCTACTTCGCAGACGATGACCCGTGCGCCGAGTCCTCGTGCCCTGAGGGCGACGCCCTTTCCGCAACTGCCGTATCCGATAACGACGACGGTTTTGCCTGCTATGAGCATGTTGGTCGCACGAAGGATTCCGTCGATCGTCGATTGTCCGGTTCCGTAGTAGTTGTCTACGAGATGCTTGGTCTGATTGTCGTTTACCGCGATCATCGGGTATTTGAGCGCACCGTCTCGTTCCATCGCCTTGAGACGGATGATTCCGGTGGTTGTTTCCTCACATCCGCAGATGATGTCGGAAATGAGATCCGAATAGTTCTTATGGATCTCCGAGACCAGATCGCAACCGTCGTCGATCGTTATGTTCGGCTTGGTCTCGATAACATTTTTCAGATACCGATAGTAGTCTTCGCGATTTTCGCCCTTGTACGCCCACACTTTGACGCCTTCCTCGGCGAGTGCGGCGGCAACATCGTCCTGTGTCGATAGCGGGTTACAACCGGTTATCGAAACGTCGGCACCGCCGGCGATGAGTGTTCTGACGAGATTTCCCGTTTCTTTCGTTACGTGTAGAGCGAGGCCTACGCGTACACCTTTGAGCGGTTGCTCCCGCTCGAATCTCCTGCGAACCTCCGCGAGTGCGCCCATGTGAAGATCCGCGAGCTCGAGATTGTATCGTCCCTGCTCGGCGAGCTTGAGATCCTTTACTTCGTAATTCGTTCCTTTATCCATATCTCCTCCTAAGAGTTTTGTGTTCTATCGTTTGATAGCCTGAATACAATGCAACGCGATATCGGCCGGTAATGAGTAGGTTCTGCTTTCGGTCCGTTCGAGCCCGGAGCCGTTGATCCACGTGTTAAGGCGTTCCTCGGGAAAACCGAGCCATCTGTCGCCGTGGGCGGCCCTGAGCGAATCCATCGAATGAGACAGAAAATCCGCGATGACGAAACTTCCGTCTTTGCGTAGAATCCGCGCAACTTCGGCGAATGCATCTCGCGGCTGTGCGAGATGGTGAAGCACCAGGCTCATTACCGCACAATCGGCTTCGGCATCGCCCAAAGGCAGATGCTCGATGTCTCCGAGCCGGAGATCGATTCCGTCGATTCCGCTGAACCGTCGGCCCGCTTCCTCGAGCATCGCTTTCGAGTTGTCGACACCGATGATCGTTCCCGCCTTATTCTTGATAACCGAAAGGAGTCTTCCGTTCCCGCATCCGAGATCGACCGCCACCGAGCATCTCGGGACGAGATCGGCGACGCATCGGTCCGGGTCTACCTCCTCGAAGAGACGCGCCTTGAGCTCATCCCATTTGGGAGCTACCCGTTCGAAAAAGCGACGTGTTTCGCTCTTTCTCGTGGCGAGAATCTCCTCGGCCCTCCGGTCGTCTTCGGTATTGTGCTCGAACCCGGATATAACCGAATCGACGATCGGTTTGAATCGCTCCGCCGGATCGATCGAGTAGTACATCCACATCCCCTCTCTCCTGGAGGTGAGGATTTCGGCTTCTTCCATGATCTTCAGATGTCTCGATACTCTCGATTGACCGATTCGGAGCAGATCCACGATTTCTCCGACCCTGAGCTCTCCGTGCGTGAGAACGCGCAGGATACGAAGACGAGTCGGGTCGCTTATCGCTTTGAGCCCGCGTGTCAGTTCCTGTACGGCCATATCTCCCACAATCATTACCATATCAAGATATCTTGATATGGTAATGTAGCACCAAGCCGGGAGAAAGTCAACTGCGAGGCGCCGTCTGGTCAGGCCGCACCCGGAAGACAAGTGCGACCACCGCCTCCGGCCGGCCGCCGCACCTGCGTCCCGCCTGCGCCGGGCCGGGAAGCTCAGGCTACGCCCGGCCGCCCACGCGCGTTACCGATCGCTCTCGAGACGCCCGGCGAGAAACGAATGTATCGGTGGTTTGGCGGGATCGCACACCTCGTTGAATCGTCCGGGAAGCGGCTCACCGATAATACGTTCGATGTGCGGAAGTAACCGTGACACGATTTCCGGATTATCATCGTACACGTTCCGTGTCGCCTCAGGATCGGTCGTTCGGTTGTAGAGCTCGGGATTGTCTTCCGCTCTACCTGCGGCGTGAATCAGATGCCACTCCTTGTCTACGACCGATACACGGGCGGAAGCGTTTCCGTGGCTGAACTCGGCCCACCCGTCGACGATGGTATCCCGAAGCGATTGTTTTTTGCCGGTAACCAGCGGCCATGCGCTCTCACCTTCGGTCTCGTATTCGATTTCGAGCAGATCGAGCAGCGTCGGCATCACATCGTGGGTCTGCACGAACCCGTCGATTCTGCGATCCGAAGGTCCGTCGGGATGCCTGATGATCCATGGGATTTTGATGTTAAACAGATGCATCTGCGAGGGATTCTTGCCGAACGCTCCTTTGTCATAGACCTGTGTCCCGTGATCGGAGAGCATCATGACGACCGTGTCGTCGGCAATTTTAAGCTTCTCGATTGTTTCGAGTAACGCTCCTACCCACGAATCGAGGAATGTGACTTCACCGTAGTAGAGCGCCCTGGTTCGTTGTATTTCCTCTTCACTCATTTCACCACGCTCGAGACCCGCACCGGGCATGATGAAGTCTTTTCCGCTGTATCCCGGTGTATAGCGATCCGCATACCGCGGAGGCGGATCCCACGGTTCGTGCGGATCGAATGCTTCGACCCACAGCAGAAACGGTGTGTTCGACGCGTTGTCCTCCAACCAGCGGGAGGCCGACTGCATCACTTTGGCGCCGAGGTAGTCGTCTTCGCTCCGGCGATCGCTCATATTGAACAGATACTGGATCAGCGTTGCGTGACGGCCGTAATCAACCGGTTCTCGTACGTGGCGGAGAATTTTTTCACTGATCGAATCGAGCGAAGCGGTCCGGTAGTTATCGCTTTCCTGTCCGCGAATGAAGTCGTACGAGCTGAAACCGCGCCAGTAATTCATCGTCGGTTTGAACATATGGTATACATCGGAGACCAGACCGGTCGTATACCCGCGTGAGGAGAGGATCTCGGCAAGCGTGTCCTGTTCCGGCGGGATCTTGTGCCACCCCGGCGCATGGTGCCAGTGCCCGCGGCGGTCGAAGTTGTACCGCCATGGAAATGATCGCCGTCCGGTAAAAAAAGCCCGCCGCACCTGCAGCGTCGGCTGTCCTTCTCCGTATGCTTCCTCGAATGAAACACCTTCGCGTGCGAATT
>CAYLZA010000371.1:0-4126 GCA_964387575.1 uncultured Spirochaetales bacterium
CTGGTCATGAAATGCGGCCGGGTGGTGGAATCCGGGCTCACGGATCAGATCCTGGTTCAGACTTTCGCTGACTCCCGGAAGCGAATAAATATTGCCGTTGGGATTAGTGACGGTTTTCCGGTAGTGCGGACGTTCGTTGAATATCGCATTGATATTCGGGCCATAGTCCTCGATAAGATTGTTCAGCGGCCGAAAGTATCCGGTATCACGATACTGCATTTCAATATCGGGCTTTATATCCATCGCCAGAAAGACTTCAGGCAGATCGCCGCTTGCAAGAATCAAGTTCCGTTTTTCTTTTGCACCTTGACGCGGAACGGTTTCCAGATCGACCTGAACATTGGTCTTTCCTTCATACCACGAAAGAAACGCATTTGACTTCATATCGGTCATATACGGTAGTTGTTTCGTCAGAATGTTGATTGTCACCGAATCATCGACGATGGGAAATCCCGAAGGATTTACACCGACCGAACCTGCCGCGGATGTTTCGGCCTCACCCGCTCCTTCGGCGAATAGTGCGCCGTAAATCAGAGCCGCGGACAGAATCACTAGTGCTGTTCTTTTCATGTGAATCTCCTTCTCCTGTAGATATTTGAATTAGTGAGTTGCTCCAGGGAATCAGCCTGTATATTGATCTCTACACCTCCTGTCCCATGTTCATCCTTTGAGCGATCCGATCATCACTCCCTTGACGAAGTAGCGTTGCAGGAACGGATATGCAAGCAATAGAGGGATGTTTGCGACGATCATAACCGCATATTTGAGTAAATCTTTCAGGTCCTGAAACTGCTGCAGCTCGGCGTCACTGAAGCCGGCGCTTACCATCTCAGGGTCTACCTGGTTGAGCACGAAAATTTCTCTCAAGAATATCTGTAGCGGAAATAGCCGCTCCGAGGTAAGATACAGAAGCGCGTGAAAATATGTGTTCCAGTGGTTGAGCGCGTAGTTGAGTACCAGAACCGCGAGGACCGGTTTCGAGAGCGGGACGACGACCCGGTAGAGCAATCCCAAGTCGCTGCATCCATCGATCTCGGCGGCGTCGTAGAGCTCTGCGGGAATCGTTGACTGGAAAAACGTACGGGCGATTATCATCAAATAAACATTTATCGCTGGAGGGATTACTATCGACCATATAGTGTTTATAAATCCGAGCTTGTATACCAGCAGATAGGTCGGTACGAGCCCGCCGGAGAAGAGCATCGTAAAGAGGAATATGAACATGAATACTTTTCGACCGTAAAAGTCCCGACGTGAAAGCGGGTAAGCCGCCAGCACGGTCATAACGATATTGATCAATGTGCCGAATGTGGCGTAGAATGCGCTGTTTCTGTACCCGAGCCATATCCTGCTGCTATGGAAAACGGCATCGTACGCTCTGAGGCTCGGTTCCACCGGCCAGAGCCACACGCGGCCGGACGCTATGGCGTTGGTCGAGCTGAACGATGCACTCAATATATAGATAAGCGGATATAAAACCACCAATAGACAAAGCATCAGGAATCCGTAATTTATGCCAACGAATATTCTGTCTCCGGTAGAAAGACGCACCTTATGTCGTTTTGTCGTTATCACAATGTACTCCTACCAGAGACTCGTGTCTGAAACGCGTCGGGCAATTTTATTTACCAGAACGATAAGCGCGAGATTGATCACCGCGTTGAAAAGACCTACGGTGGTTCCGAAACTATATTGCGTATGAATAACACCGGTTTTATACACGTATGTGGCAATCACTTCAGAGCCGCTCAGGTTGAGCGGATTCTGCATCAGATAGATTTTCTCGAAACCGAGCTCCATCAGTCTGCCGAATCTGAGGATGAGAAGGATAATGATTGTCGGTGCGATACCGGGGAGGTCGATGTGGATGATTTTTTGTAACCGACTTGCACCGTCGATGAACGCCGCTTCGTAGAGCTCGTGGTTTATGCTTGCGAGTGCGGCGATATAGATGATGGCGCTGAAGCCGAAGTTCTGCCAGATACCGGAAAGGACGAATATATACGGAAATAACGCCGGTTTTGCCATGAATTGAATTGGCTCACCTCCGAATAGCTCTATTACATGGTTGACTACGCCGTTTCGTAGCGAGAGAAACGTCAAAATCATCTGAACGATTACGACGACCGAAATAAAATGCGGCGCATATGTAATGAGCTGAACAGTTTTCTTGTATGTGAGATTTCCGGCTTCGTTGAGTGCGAGAGCGAAAATAATGGGAAATGGAAACGAGAGTAGCACACCGAGAAGATTGATATAGAGCGTATTTCCTACGGTTATGCCGAAGTATGGAGAATTGAAAAACTGCTTGAAGTAGAAGAGCCCGGCCCAGGGGCTTTTGGTAAAACCGAGAGCCGGCGAGTAATTTTTAAAAGCAATCTGGAGTCCGTACATAGGAATGTACTTGAATATTACGATGTAGATCAGCGGAAGGAGCAGAATCAGATAGAGCTGCCAACGGCGACGGATTCGCTTTACCGCATATTGCAGATGCGTGTAGTTGGACGGTATTACCGATCCGTCTTTTCGGATCGATGTTTCCACCATAAATCACCCCACAAAAAACTAAAAATTTGCTGATACGAACTAATTATGTTCTAATTAAGACTATTTTGTGGTATAAAAAACTATTTGTCAAGAAAAATGTTCTGAAAGTTTCGAAAATAATACTTTTTAGATGTGTTTGTTGGTCTATTCTTTGATTTTCGGATATGTCGGCCTTTGCGGAGCGGTGGAGGTATCTGATACATCTCGACTTTTTTTTCGGTTCGAAGATTGTGAACGAAGCGCCGAATATCGATCGTCTCGTATGCTCCAGATACTTCGGACTTTTTCCAGAAGCTCTTCGTCGGTAGCTCCGCCTCTGAGTAACGTACGCAAGTTGGTTCCTCCCGAGGCGAACAGACAGGTATACAACGTGCCGTCCGCGCTCAGCCGTACCCGGGTGCAACCGCGACAGAAGGGCTGCGTCACCGACGAGATAAAACCGATTTCTCCCGTTCCGTCGACGAGTCGATACCGATCCGCTACTTCGCTGCTTCGATTGCGTCGAGTACCGGATGTATCGATCGGCCGCGACCGCTCATGTGCGAAAAACGCCCGGGATCGAGAGAATCGAGGCTGACGGTAACTCGATCGAGACCGGCCGATTTCAGACGTGCGGCCATTTTGGGTAGATAGTGCCCGTTGGTAATCAGCTCCGGGAGCCACTCACGGAGCAGCGGTTCTCCGCCGGTGATCTTGATTTTTCGCACACCGAGCTCGGCGGCAATACGAGCAAAACGGGTGATCTCGTCAAAGCTGAGCATTTCGTCAGGGCTCAGGAATACATAGTCTTCTCCGAAGATTTCGGCGGGCATGCAGTAAGAGCAGCGAAAATTACAGTTGTCGATAACCGAGATCCTGAGATCGCGGAGGGGTCTTCCGAAAAGATCCGCCGGTTGCGGATACGCATTGTTCTCCATATTCAAATCAAATTCATCTCGAAATATTTCACCATATCACCGGACAAGGGCTAGTATATTTGTCAGCAATTTAAAGATACGGAATTAAGTGATACCGCGTCAAAAACACGAGATCGGTGCGTGTCCGGTGACACGCGAGCATCGGCCTCGTCAGCGGCCGGCGCCGTGCGGCCTGCGGCCGTCGATCAGTGGCCCGGTCAGTGGTCGCCTCCCCGGAGCATCTTTACCGCATGCTCGAGGAGCGGAATGAGAATCCGCGTACAGAAAGCGGCAGCGGTCTTTGATCCCGGGAGATTTACGATGAGGGTGCTTCCGAAAACACCGGTATAACCGCGGGAGAGTGCTGCAAACCGTGTCTCTTCGAGTGATCGGGCGCGCAGGAGCTCTGAGATTCCCGGGACATCCCGGTCGCACAATTTCTCGTGATTTCCGGAGTACGATCCCTCGGTCCGAGCCCGGTTCCTCCCGTCGTGAGGATCACATCGGACTGACGGTTGTCGATGAGTGTTTTCTCGATCCGCGAAGGATCATCCGAGAAATCGATCGCGTGATGACCGCATCGGGAAACTCGACGTGTGCGAGCCGTTCGATTTCAGGACCCGATTCATCGACATACTCCCCCGAGCTCGCTCGATCGGAAATGGTGATAACTGCGATCTTCA